>JAGQHR010000804.1 GCA_020431745.1 Candidatus Eiseniibacteriota bacterium | reverse complement strand
CGGCGCGACCACGACGTACTGGCACCGCAGATTCGGGGGTAGCGCGCCCGCGAGCTGATTCTGGGTGATCCCCCGTGCGGATCCGCCGAGTGTCCCGATCTTCTGATTGCACCACGGCTGCCGGAGGATCCACTGGGCGGTCTCGAGTCCGTCCTGATGATCCGGACCCCAGCCGTCGTCCATGAAGAGCCGATCCACGCCCTGGGATCCGAAACGGCCTCGGGTGTCCTGGCAGACGGCGACGTATCCGGCACCGGTCACCCACGAGACGTTGTCCCCCGCGATGCCGTAGGGCGTCCGATAGAGGATGACGGGCCACGGGTCCTGCCCGTCCTGCGGATAGTAGATGTCGGTGTTGAGCAGGATCCCGTCGGACATCGCGATCGAACGGTGCTCGACCGTCGGATACCCGCCGGCGAAGAGAGACGAGGGGAGCGATACGAGCAGGATCAGCCAGAGTCGTCGGAGCACGATGTTCCTTTTCGCGATCACCCCGCTGCTGGAGGATGATGCGTGCGAGTGCCTGGTGTTCACTCACGGCGAGGTGGTCAGAAGGACATGACTTCGTCACCGGTCGGCATGGCTGCCGGCGAGCGTCCCACCAGCGACTGGAAAGACTGCGCGAAGAGTATAGCAGCTCGGGCGGACTCGACGGCCCGACTCCGTTGGAACCGAGTCACCGGGTGGTGGTAACCTCAGCCCTGGAGACCCCTACCGAAGATGGCACGCAGATACGGCAGGAGTCCTCGTTCCTGTTGTCCACGACGCCGGACGGCCGCCCGCACATCGCGCTCGCACCGGACGAGCGATCTTCGGCCGGCCGGGGAGGGATCATGTTCTCGAACCGAATGATCCGAACCGGGATGCTCACGTCGATCTCCGCGCTCGCGTTCCTCGGAGTCGGAAGGGCCGTTGCGGGTCCCAATGCCGGGGGCACGCTCGTGATCCACCAGGCGGAGAGCACCTGCTACTCGCCTGCGGGCTCGTTGGATTGTTGTGGTGCAGACGATGTGCCGACCCGGTGCTCCGAGGTCGAGGCCCGCTACGATGGGTCGAACCCCACGGTCTGGCACGTCTTTGCGGCCTTTCCCGCGGGCAGCTCGCCCAGGATGGCCGGCGTCGCCTTCGGCATCGAGTACGACGAAGCGGCCCTCGTGCTGCTCCGCCACGAGGACTGCGGGGCTTATTTCGAGCTTCCGTCGGCCGACTGGCCGGACCCCGGATCGGGGACGGTGCTGTCCTATGAGGGGGAAGAGACCTCGCTCTTTCGGGAGATCTACTGGTTCGCGGGCTACGCGACGACCGAGAGCCCGACGGAGTTTGCCCTGGTTCCGCAGCCGGATATCGGCGGCGTGTTTGCGGATCCCTCCATTCCTTCCGTCCTGGATCCGATCGCGGACTACGGACGGCTGGGGTTCCACACCTTCGGGTATGTCCCGTGCCCGCATTCGGTCTTCGTGGGAGCGTGCTGCTTTCCCGGCAGCTGCCTCGACATGACGGAGCTCGCCTGTGCGGACGCGAACGGCGTCTACCTCGGACCGGGCACCCACTGCGATGCGCGGTCGTGTCCCGAGCGGGTCGACGGTGCCTGCTGCGCCGACCGCGGTGTCTGTCTGGTCCGAGATCCCTACGAATGCGCGCGCGAAGGCGGGACGTACCAGGGGGAAGGGACGACCTGCCGTCCGGAGACCTGCGCCGGGAGTCCCACGCTCGAGGGCAGCTGGGGCGCCATCAAGCAGCGCTTTCGCGACGCCCGATAGGCGTCCGCTCGCGAGTGGTCTTTCCTTTCGCGACCTCGGGCGGGAAACACGATCTCCCGAGTGATCCGCACAGAGAGAAAACGGATTGCATCCGGCCGTTCGCATCGTTTATCGTCGATTAACGATGAATGAGCAGAACGACACCTGCTGCCCGACCGATGCGACCGCACCCGACCTGCGGCCTGTCGAGGGGCCGACCGCGGACGCCGATCTCGCGTCTCTGGCAAAGGCGCTGGCACACCCGGCGCGGGTCCGGATTCTCCGAATCCTAACGCACAAGAATGTATGTATTTGTGGCGATATCGTCGGTGAGCTGGACCTGGCCCAGTCCACCGTTTCGCAGCATTTGAAGGTCCTCAAGGAGGCCGGGTTGATCCGGGGGGACATCGAAGGGACCAAGGTGTGCTACTGCATCGACCCCCGGAACCTCCGCCGTCTCAAGGCGCTGATCGGAAGCCTATGAATCGTCGATTGACGATGGCGCAGTCGAAGGACCGCAGATGCCGGAGCCGTGTCCGACCGATGGGTCGGACGGAGGATCGCGCATGAGCGGCG
>JAGQHR010000803.1 GCA_020431745.1 Candidatus Eiseniibacteriota bacterium | reverse complement strand
GCAGGAACGTCGCGACCGTGCTGTAGAGGAAGGCCGAGAGAGTCCCGATCGCGATCAGGCTGTTCATGTCCGCGTTGCGACGACGCAGCGCCTGCGCAAAGCCGGTGAGGAAGGGCCAGCCGCACCAGAACTGGACCGGGAGACTGAGCGCGAAGAGGAGGCGCGGATCCGAGAGGACGGCGGGCAACCCCAGTCCGTGGGCGTGTCCGGCGAGGTGGACGGCGACCCCGAGGACGATCGCGACCAGGAAGCGACGACGGAGCGCATAGAAATCCTGCGTCCTGGCGACCTGTGCCGCGGCGGCGTCCCGCGAACGGTCCAAATCCGCTGCGGAGCGTCGCACCTCGAATCCCGCGGCGACGACGGCTCCGTCCAAGGCGGTCGGAGCGGCCAGGTGGGGATCGAACTGGACCGAAGCGCGCTCGGTGGCGAGGTTCACCTGCGCCGTGCGCACACCCGGGACCGCGAGAAGCGACTTCTCCACCTTGGAGACGCACGAGGCACAGTGCATCCCGCCGACGAGGATGTCGGCGTGGACGAGCTCGGCGGATGCTTTGGAATCTGCCACGGGGTCGCGCCTCCGGGGTCGCATTCTGGGTCCCGTCAGGCTACAGGCAATGCCTGCAGGACGATAGCTTGGATGCCGGGGGTACGGAACCGATCGCCCGCGGCCGCTCCTCGAGATCGCCCGGCAGCGATCTCCAGATCGCCCGCGCCGACTACGGTGGAATGGTATTGACCCTGCCGCCACCGGGTCGGGAGGATAGAGAGTCGCCCGTTCGGCGCGGGACGACACAATGCCGGGAGACCAACATGACGAAGCGCCCGATGAGTGCGACGACTGCGACGACCGTGGTGAGCTTGCTGGTGAGCTCGTGGCTCCTCGGAGCCGGCTCTAGCGGGGCGGCCGACGTAAATCCCGGTGACCGGCGCGCGGTGGCCCCGCCCGAAGCCCGCGAGGCGATGCAGGGTTCCCGGGAAGCGCGCGCTCCCGAGCCGCGGACGCTGGTGCCGACCCTGGAGGCGATGGCGGATGCCGTCTCGTCCGACTCCTTGATGGCGATGCTGGCCACGCTCACGTCCTATCCGACGCGCTATGTCATCACCCCCAGCTATGCTGCCGCCGCGGCAGCGATGCGCGACCGCTTCGAGGCCCTGGGTCTGGACGAAGCCTATTTGCACGACTTTTCCTGCTGTGGCGGGACGTACCAGAACGTGGTCGGCATCAAGCTCGGAACCGTCCATCCCGACGAAATCGTGATTCTCGGCGGGCACCTCGACAGCATCTCGCCGGATCCCGCGAACAACGCACCGGGCGCGGAAGACAACGGAAGCGGCTCCTGCGGCGTGCTCGAGCTCGCGCGCGTCCTCGCTCCCGTACCCACCGACCGGACGATCCACTTCGTGCTTTTCGGCGGGGAGGAAGAGGGACTCTACGGAAGCCGCGCCTACGCGGCGATGGCGCAGTCCGAGGGATGGAACGTCCCTGCGGTCATTACCTCGGACATGATCGGCTACGACGATCCCGCCGGAGCCCAGCTCTGGGTCATAGGATTCGTCACCGGCGAGAACTCGCAGTGGTTGGTCAACGACGTCAAGCAGCACGCGGAGACCTACGCCGGGCTCAGCGTCTACGTCTATCCGAACAACGGATTCGGGAGCGACCACGTCCCGTTCCATGATCGCGGCTTCCCTTCCATGCTCTCGATCGAGAACGAGTGGGATTCCTACCCCTGCTACCACCGCACGTGCGACACCATCGAGTGGGTGAGTCCCAGCCTGCTCCGTGACATCACGATCGCGAACGGAACGACCGCTCTGGACTTGGCCGGTCCGATGTTCGTGCCCGCGCTCGTTTCCGGGCACGTCGATCTCTATGGCAAGGACGACGACAGCGGAGCCGTCCTCTCCATTCCCGGCACGAGCTACGATCCCGACGTCACCGACACCCAGGGCGCGTATGCTCTCGAGAACCTCCTGCCGGGGACCTATCCCGTGCTCGCAGAGGCCGACGGGTATCTCTCGCAGATGTTGGAGGTGACCGTGACCTCCGGGCAGCAGGCGACGGTCGATCTGACGCTGATTCCGGCGGCGACCGGCGTCGAGGCGGGGTCGAGCACGCCCCGGCTGACGCTGCGGAGCCTGGCTCCCAACCCGTTCCGGGAGTCGGCGACGGTGACCTTTTCCCTGACGCATGCCGGGCCCGTCTCGGGGCGGATCTACGACGCCGAAGGCCGCCTGCGTCGCGCGCTTCTCGTGGACGTGCCCCGGCCGGCCGGCGAGCAGACCCTGCGCTGGGACGGTCGCGACGATGCGG
>JAGQHR010000802.1 GCA_020431745.1 Candidatus Eiseniibacteriota bacterium | reverse complement strand
CAGCGTGGCCATCTGGTCGTCGATGTGGAGCTCGACCCGGCTCAATGCGTGATCGTCCGAGGCTTCGATCTCGATCAGAAAGTCGTCTCCGCCCACGGGCGAGGCGTGCGTGCTGTCGCTCCCCGTCGGAGAGACGACGCGGACCGAGGGCGGCGTCAGATCCGGGGGAGGGCCGAGGAAGGCATCCGGATCCTTGTCCCAATAGTCGTCGAACGCGCCGCATCCGCAGATGAAGCCGATCGTGATGCCCGCGAAGACGAGCTTCCATCCACGTCGATGCGAGCCGCTGCTCGCCATCGGTGCTGTGCGATCGAACCGTCGTGCGCCGCCGCCGGAGGTCATGGACCCTCCCGTCGCTCCCGTCAGAGCTAAGCTCCATTGTTGCAGGGAGCTTGCAGAACGGTCCGATTGTCGCGACGCAGGGAGAAGACCGTCTATAGATAGTTCCCCTATAAGGACGCGACGTCCTGGAGAGAAGGAGTAGGCAGAGATGCCGTCGTGATCCGCGGGTATTGCGGATTGGACTGGGCGGGGATTTCGGCTCAGGGTCGAAGGGAGATTGCCGGGCTCGTCGACGTTTCGGTGCGACGTCCGGGGTTTCGGTCGACGGAATGCGCACACACAGGGTGTTTGGAGCGGCATCCATGAGATTGCAGAGGAGCCTCACACAGACACTGGCCGCGCTCGTCTCGCTCGTCGCGTGCGGTGCGGCGGCAGGCGGGACGCTCTCGGTGCCGGAGTCGTATCCATCGATCCAGCTCGCGTTGCAAGCCGCAGTCGCCGGGGACACCGTGGAGGTCGCCGCGGGCGTTTATGCGGAGCCGATGCAGGTCACTCCGCACGGACCGTCCATGCTCGTCCTGCCTGGCGGCGTTCTTCTTCGGAGCGTCGGTGGATCCGAGGAGACCACTCTCGACGCGACAAGCGCCGGCCGGGTCCTCTACTTCGCGGATCTCGAAGACGAGGCGGGCGTAGAAGGATTCACGATTCGCAACGGCGTCGCGACCGGATCGGCGCTGTATGAGGATCACGGCGGCGGCGCATTCTGCTATCACGCCACGGTGCGGCTGCGCGAGTGTGTCTTCCAGTCCAATCGGGCCGTCATCGGCGGCGGGATGGCGTGCGATCATCCGTCGATCGTCTCGCTCGACCGTTGCCGTTTCGTCGCCAACTCCGCGGACGGGGAAGGCGGAGGATTCGGGTTCGCCGGCTCGTCCGGCGCACAGTTCACCGATTGCGTGTTCGAGAGCAACTCCGCGGGATCCGGTGGCGGTGTGAGCTGCTGGGTCGCGACGGCGACGTTCGAACGGTGCGAGTTCGTGTTCAACGAAGCGAGCATCGCGGGAGGCGCCGTCGACTGCGATCTCGGTGCCCCCAACTTCGTGGAGACGTTATTCCGGGGCAACCGGGCACCGGTCGGGAGCGGGGCCTTCAACCACAACAACGGCCTTCTTTCGATCTCCGGCTGCACCTTCTGGGGCAACGAGGCCGGCGTTTCCAGCTCGGGGACGATCGCCTGCGCGAGCGCTTTGGCCTTCGTCGATCACACGATCGTGGCCGAGGACCGGGGAGGAAGCGCCGTCTCGTGCGAGGATCCGTCGGGCGGCGCGACTCTCGAGTGCTGCGATCTCCATGGATCCGCCGGTGGAAACTGGATCGGATGCATCGCGGATCAGGCCGGCGCCAATGGCAACATCGAGGCCGCCCCGCTCTTCTGCAACCCCTTCCAGGGAGACTTCGGACTGGCCGCCAACTCCCCGTGCGCCGCTGAGAACGATCCCGGATGCGGGCAGATCGGGGCGTTCGCGGTCGAATGTGCGTCCGTCGGGATCGATGGGCCGGATCCGTCGCTCGCCCTTCCGATCACGATCAGCCCGAACCCCGTCCGCGACGTGCTGCATCTGCGGATGTCGGCGACGATCGGCGAGGTCCGGAGCATTCTCGTGCTCGACGTGTCGGGACGGCGGATCGCGACGCTCTCTACGAGTGCTGCGGGTAGGGCTCGGAGCTCGACTACAGCGGACGCAGTGGCACGGTTCGGGCGTTCCGCAACGAAACCCAAGGATCGTGGGGCCGATCGTGGGGCCGAGTCGCGTGTGCCCGAGGTGGCAGTGGACGGCGAGGTGGCAGTAGACCGCGGCGACGCGTGGACGTGGAGTGGGTCCGTGGGGCGCTCCTTACCGTCCGGAGTGTACTTCGTGGAGGTTCGGACCGCGACCGGTCGGCACGTGCGCCCGTTCGTCCTCGCGCACTGATGGAATGCGGCCCTTCGATCACCTGACGACCCCGACTGACCTCGCAAGGGCCTTCGGTGCGCG
>JAGQHR010000801.1 GCA_020431745.1 Candidatus Eiseniibacteriota bacterium | reverse complement strand
TGGCTGGGGTGTACGCGATCCAACCCGCCGGCTTCGTGGTCGTTCCGGCACTGCGCGAGCTGCCGCCGGTGAAGGCCCACTCCGACGTAGGATCGCTGACCCCCGAATTCGCCGATGGGCTGCTCGAAGTCCTGCGGCTCGAGCTCGCGAACCGCGTCGCGGCCTACCGTGCACGGTTCGGGAGTTTGGAGGTCGAACCAGGCGCCGATGAAGAGTGGGTACGGCGCGACCACCTCGCCTGGGAGGCGCTCGCGCAGGATCCTTCACAGTTTCGGGTGTCCCGCTGGGGAGCGGCCGAAGAACATGGGCCTCTCCTGACCTCCGAGTGGCATCAAGGGGAACCGTACTCGGAGCTGTGTCCCATCGGTTCTCAGGGATGGCCTTGTCCCACCGGGTGTGCCGCGACCGCCGTCGCGCAGATCATGAGGTACCACGAGTGGCCGCCGAACGGTCTGGAGGAGATCTCGTATTGGTGGGACGGTGACGATTCGTGCGGTGATCCGACTCCTCCCGGGCGAGAGCTCTTCGCTGACTTGAGGAATCCGTACGCTTGGGAATCGATGCCCGATCGGTGCGAACGCGATGGTCCCCCGGAAGAACGAGCTGCCCTCGCCGAGCTATGCTACGAGATCGGCGTTGCGGCCTTTATGGACTATGGCGACTGGAATTCTGCCACGACGACAAGCAGCGTTGCCACGGCGCTCGTGGAGCGGTTCGGCTACCATCGCGTACTCCAGTTTCTCAATCGTGCCGGCCGCACGCGGACGGAGTGGTTCTCGATCCTCCGAGACGAGATCGACGCCGGACGACCCGTCTACTACGACATCTTGAGTCATGCCGGAGTCGTCGATGGATGGCGCGACGATGGTGGCCTGCTCCAGATCCATTTCAACTACGGTTGGGGTGGTCCTCAGAATGCGTGGTACGGACTCGACGAGATCCCCGGGTCTCCCGGCGTGGACTTCGAGTCGATGCTCCGCCGCATCATGCCGGCAAACCAGAACCCGTTCATCGTCTATCCGGACAGGAGCGGCGGTTTTGCGACGGTCCAGGACGCGGTGAACGCGGCCCTCGACGGCGACGTCATCGAGCTGGCAGACGGCGTGTTCCGGGGGCCGGGCAATCGGGATGTCGTCACGAGCAACCACATCATCACCATCCGCTCCCGGAACGGCAACCCCGCACGGTGCATTCTCGACGTCGAGGGAACCCCGGACGAGCTGCATCGGGGCTTCATCCTGAATCATCACGGTCTCCTGCTCGAAGGAATAACAATTCGAGGGGGCTACGCGGCGAGCGCTGCTGGCGTGCAGATCCGGGGTAGCGACCAGTTGATCCGCAACTGTCGATTCCAGGATTGTCAGGTGGAACTCGACGGCGGTGCGATCGCAGCGTACTCCGCCGGTGCACGCCTCGAGGACTGTCTCTTTGAACGGTGTGGTCGCCACACGGTTTCCTTCAATAGGGGAGACTTGGAGATCGATGGATGCACGTTTCTCGACGGCAGAGGGGCTGCCGTGTATCTCAGCGGAGATCATCTGACGATCGATGGCTGTACGATCGTCGGCCAAAAGGCCTCGGCGGCAATCCTTGTTTTTGGCGGAGCGGCGGAGATACGGAACACGATTGTTGCCAAGACGCTCGGCCGAAGTCTCGATTGCTATGATGCGCAGCTCCACGTCAGTTGCTGCGACTTTTGGAACAACGGCGGTGACTGGGTCGGGTGTGTGCAGGGCTTGGTGGGAGTCGACGGCAACTTCTCCGGCGATCCGTTGTTCTGTGGCGCTCTCGATGGGGGGTACTGGCTGCAAGCGACCTCTCCCTGTGCGGCAGAGGCGAATCCGGATTGCGGCCAGATCGGGGCCTGGCCGGTGAATTGTGGGGTGGCGGGGCTGGAACCGACCGAAGCTGATCCGGTGCCCTGGATACGGATCGCGCCGAATCCGGCCCGGTCAGAGGTGTCGATCGAGCTCGGAACCGAAACGATCCCCGCGCAGGCGTTCGGGACGGACGTTCGATCGCTGCGCATCGTGAGCGTCGACGGAAGGGTCATTCGCACCTTGCCGATCGAAGAGGGGAGGTCGACGGGATGGACTTGGAACTGCCGCGATGAAGCGGGGCACGAGGTTCCCAGTGGCGTGTACTTCGTGAGGTTGGCCGGACGTCAGACGTTGCAGCGGTCGGTGCTCGTTCTGCGGTAGTCCCTGGACAGGAGCATCACGTGCCAATTACCCTCCCCCAACGCCCCGCACAAGCCACACCGGTTGAGGGAGGGTTCATGCACTGCCGTCCATCCTGGCGATCGTACGTAGTAGGCTCCGTT
>JAGQHR010000800.1 GCA_020431745.1 Candidatus Eiseniibacteriota bacterium | reverse complement strand
ACGGGCCGCCTGCAGCCCGCCATCGAGATCACCGCCGATCCGTTTTCGGATCAGCGGCTGGAGGTGTCTCCTCCCCCGGATTGGCGCTCCATGGACCGGAAGACGTTCATCGAGCATGTGCAGCGCGCGGGCATCGTCGGGATGGGGGGCGCCGCCTTCCCCACCCACGTCAAGCTCGCGCTGCCGGAGGGCAAGACCTGCCGGCGTCTGGTCGTCAACGGATGCGAATGCGAGCCTTACCTCACCTGCGATCACCGCGTGATGGTGGAGCGCCCGGATGCGGTCGTCCGCGGCGCGATGATGCTGGCGGAGAAGCTGGAGGCCGCAGAAGGCATCAGCATCGGCGTCGAGCTCAACAAGCATGACGCGATCGAGGCGCTGCGGGCCGCGGTGCCCCCCGGCGCACGGATCGACGTGACCCCGCTCAAAGTGAAGTATCCGCAGGGCGCGGAGAAGATGCTCATCAACGCCCTCTTCGGACTCGAGGTCCCGGCCGGGAAGCTCCCGATCGACGTCGGGATCGTCGTGAACAACGTCGCCACCACCGCCGCGATCGCCGACTACTTCGAGACCGGGACGCCGCTCATCGAACGCCTGCTCACGGTGGCCGGACCGGGCGTGCGGAGGCCGGCCAATCTCGTGGTGCCGATCGGAACGCCCGTCGCCGAGGTGCTGGAGCACTGCGGCGCGCTCGACGCCGACAGCGCGCAGGTCATCATGGGGGGACCGATGATGGGCGCGCCGCTCGCGAGCCTGGACGTGCCGGTGCTCAAGGGCACCTCCGGCCTCCTGGCGTTCCCGATCACGGACGACGTCTCCTTCGCTCAGGAGTACCAGTGCGTGAAGTGCGGCCGGTGCCTGGACGCCTGCGCCAACTTCCTCAATCCCTCACGCCTGGCCCGCCTCTCGCGGGTCGGACGCTTCGAAGAGATGGAACGCTACTTCGTGTACGACTGCATGGAATGCGGCGCCTGTTCGTTCGCGTGCCCGTCGAACATCCCGATCGTCCAGCTCATCCGCGTCGCGAAGTCGGAGCTCCGCAAGGCGAAGGCGGCCAGCAAATGAACGTGCGTGCTCCGCACCTGCTCCTCAAGACATCCCCGTTCGAGAAGCATCGCATCACCACCCCGCGTCTGATGGTCGAGGTCCATCTGGCGCTGCTCCCGGTGGTGGCGGCGTCGGTGGTGTATTTCGGAATCGGCGCGCTGCTGGTGATCCTCTCGGCGGTGGCGGGAGCCGTGTTCACGGAGTGGTTGTGGGGACCGCGTCCGACGGGCAAGCGGGACGGCAAGACGCTGTTCGATGCGAGCGCGGCCCTGACCGGCGTCCTGCTCGGTCTCACCCTCCCTCCCGGTATCCCACTTTGGATGGCGTTTCTGGGCGGCTTCGTCGCGATCGGCCTCGGCAAGCTCATCTGGGGCGGGTTGGGTCGCAATCTCTTCAATCCGGCCCTGGTCGGACGCGCGTTCCTCCAAGCCGCCTTTCCCGCGGCCCTCACGACCTGGCAGGCCCCCGGGGCGACCAAGGACATCCTGAGCACGCGCGCCGCCGATCTCGCGCTGCCGTTCCTCGACGGCACGGTCGACGCGGTCACGACCGCCACGCCGCTCGCCCGGATGAAGTTCGAAGGACAGCTCACTCCCCTCACCTCCCTCTTCGTGGGCAGCACCGCCGGCTCGCTGGGCGAGACGAGCGCGCTCGCGCTGCTCCTGGGTGGGATCTACCTGCTGGCTCGGCGCGCGTTCGACTGGCGCATCCCGGCGTCGATCCTGTTGGCGGCCGCCGCCATGAGCGGCTTGTTGCACGTGCTGGCACCGGGGCGCTTTCCCCCGCCGTGGTTCATGGTCTGTTCCGGAGGACTCTTGCTCGGTGCGATCTACATGGCGACCGACCCCGTGACGTCTCCCCTCTCACCGCGCGGAGCCTGGGTCTTCGGCAGCGCGATCGGCGTGCTCGTCATCCTGATCCGCCTCTTCGGCGGCCTCCCGGAAGGCGTGATGTACGCGATCCTGCTCATGAACGCGGCGACTCCGCTCATCGATCGTCGCTTCCAGCCGCGCGCCTTCGGACGAGGGAGGAAACCGTGACGCAGGAAGCCCCGATCAAGCCGGGACAGGTCAACCCCCCGCGCGAGGCGGTGGCAGGGGCGGAGGAGCCGGTACCCAGCTCGTTCCGTCTGATCTTCACCCTCGGACTCGCCGGATTCCTCTCCGGACTGCTGCTCGTCCTCACGCACCAGATCACCAAGCCGCTCATCCTCGCGAACAAGGCGGCCGCCCTGCGCGAAGCGGTGCTCGAAGTTGTGCCCGGCGCGACATCGATG
>JAGQHR010000799.1 GCA_020431745.1 Candidatus Eiseniibacteriota bacterium | reverse complement strand
CCAAGCGAGCTGATGCACACCGGGCTGCTGACTCCCTTCGGCGAGGGTCCGCACGAGACGTCCCGAGGCATCGAAGACGACGAGCCGAACCTGCCCGGAAGCGGGGAGCTCGTACTTGATCGTCGTGGATCCCCGGAAGGGAGTCGGTGAAGCGGCATGGAGCCGGATCCCAGCCTCCTCGACCGCGCCGTCGGCGGGAACGGACGCAGCCCCGCCCGGCTCGGCGACGACGCAGGCCGAGAACTCCGAGGTCGCGCCCAACGGCTCGAGCGTCGCCGTCGCGGTGATCACCCAGCCTGCGCTCACCGATGCCGGCAGGATCACCTGGAAAGCGGCGTCTCCCCCGGTGTCGGTCACGACGTCGTGGGAACCGAGGAACACCTTCCCTTCGCCGAATCCATTGGCATCGCATTCCGGTGAAGCGAAGAACTCCAGCGAGAACGCGCTGGAAGGACTGCTCTGCAGGGATCCCAGGACCTCGACCACGGCGCCGTTGGTCGAGGCCGACGTGATGACCGGGAAGTTCTGGAGACCGTTGCCACCCGCGTCACCGTCGAGCGGATCGTTCGGGGAGAGACCGTACTGACCGGCGCTCGTGAGGAGATCGATGCCCAAAGCCGCGTTCTCATAGATCGAGTTGCCGCTGATCCGGGTCTGCTCCACGTCCCTTCCCACGGTGATCCCGTTCAGGCGATGTCCGGCGACCACGTTGCCCTCGCCGGGCCCCGTCCCGCCGATCCGGATGTCGGTGATGGTGGATGCCGCGGTCGCCCCGCTGTCGATCCCGATGACGCTGCCGAGGCGGGCCACCCCTTCGGCGTCCAAACCGATCGTGTTTCCCTGGATGGTCACACCCGAGCCGCTGCCACCCAGATAGATCGCCCATCCGTAGAGCTGCCCCGCATGGTGCGGCCCGATGCCGATGCCCAACACGCCGGCGATGCGGTTGTCTCGAATCGTGGTGTCGTGGTTTTCCCCTTCGAAGCGGATCCCGACGCTCGCGCCGGGGGTGCCGCTCTCCATTCCGTCGGGTGTGGATCCGATCGAGTTGTTCTCGATGACCGTGCCGACGGCGTCGAAGATCTGCATCGAGAAACCACCCGGGTACCCTTCACTGCTATAGGAACCGAGCCCGGTGATGTAGTTGCGATCCTCGGGCGCGGGGCCGCCGATCCGGTTGTTCAGATCGGGTTGTCCTCCCCCGACCCAGCCGAGCACGCGGATGCGATTGAAGATGTTTCCGACCACGACATTCTCGCTGGTCCGGTCGAGCTTGAGCGTGCCTCCGATGTTGTCTTCGATGAGCCCACCCGATCCACCGTAGTACGTGATGTTGATCCCACCGGTGTTTCCCCGCGCGATGCTGCGGGAGCCGTTGATGTTCACCGATCCGCTGTCGATGCCGAGGTACGCGCAGTCGTCGACGTTGAGGTAGACCTCTCCGCCGTAGAGGACGACCTCGGCTCCGTCGGGGTTGGTATCTCCGGTCGCCTCGGTTTGGGTGGTGCCGTCGATCGTTACCGCATCGTAAGCGCGCCAGAAGAAGGTGTAGGTCGAATGGATGACCGCGCGGTTGGGAAAGAGCCACTGCATCTGCCATTCGCTCGGCGGCAGCGCGAACGCGATGACGTCCGCACCGGGAGTGTTGTTCGATGCGATCATCGCTTCGGAGAACGATACTTTGCCATCCGGCCCCGGGAGGTCGTCGATCGTCGCGGTCTGCCAGTCGATATCGATCGGATCCGTTCCGGATGTCACGGTGATCGTAGCCGCCCACGCGGCCGTCCCGATGGAGAGCAACAGGACAGAGAGCCCCGGTGCGAGATACCTTTTCATGCGATTGCCTCCTCGTTCGCACGCCGGCGGCGCCGCTCGCGACGCTTTCTCGACGCGTAGTCCTACGGTTCGCGTTTGCACCGGACTCTCGGAGTCGACCAGTGCCACACGCGGCGGATCCCGGCGGATAGCCGGCCGATCTGCGTGGGTGAGCTACGGGTCGAATCGACCGCGGGGGTGGCTCGGCATGCTCAGGCGTTCCATCCATGAATCGACGGACTGAGCTCGACGAGTCGGAGGCGGGGAATCCTCGGCTCCCAGAGCGATCGAGGGAGAGTATTCAGGAGCTCTTGAAACCTTGCCATCTGCGTTTCTACGTATACGGCTTTGCGGACGCCACTGCGCAGTGGCTCGACGGATCGGGCGTCGTCCCTTCGAAACACTCCGCGCAGCGCGGTGATCGCATCGTCACCGCGCTGGAACGGGCTGTCTACAGATCCTTCTGGGCCGATTCGCGGCGCAGTTGCAGGAGCTTGGCGTCGGGATCGAC
>JAGQHR010000798.1 GCA_020431745.1 Candidatus Eiseniibacteriota bacterium | reverse complement strand
CGTTGTACTCCTTCGTCCCCGTCGCCTGCATGACCGCCCGGCATAGCCGCGGCAGAACCCGTCCGATCGCCGCCGCCGCTTCGTCCGAAAGCTCGTCGAGTGTTTCCGCCGGTTCCCGCGGGATGACCAAGGTGTGTCCCGGGCTCAGCGGCCCGATGTCGAGGAACGCGAACACGTGAGTGTCTTCGTAGACCTTGTGGCTCGGAATCTCGCCGCTCAGGATCTTCTTGAAGATGGTGTCTGCCATGGGCAGGACGCTAGCACAAGCGGTGGGGTGGGAACAGACGCGAGCGCCCTCGGTCGAACGCCGCGTGCGTGAGCCCGAGGGCCAGCCCGACGAAGAGCAGGACGACCAGCCAGCAGGCGCCTTCGAGGAGGACCAGGGTGAACGGCTCGCGCATCACGTTGTAGGGATGATCGGGAATCCCTGGCCCGGAGTCTAGTTCGACGCTCACTAGCTCGAGACTTGCCGAATCTGCGCGGCGAATGAATGGGCCGAGTCAACGCGCCGGGGCTGTGCGCCGGCCGATCCGGTGACCGTTGCGCGTTCGCCACGCAGGTCCACGCCCCATCGATTCACCGATCGAATCCCCGATCGAATCACCGATCGATTCACCGGTCGAATCACCGATCGATTCACCGGTCGAATCACCGATCGATGCGCAGGTCGCCTTGATAGATGCGGAATGGACCGCCGCGACGCGCCCGCGGTCCGAGGACCCAGCGGAGTTCTTCGTCGGCGTTGCCTGAGCACTGCACGAACCCTTCGTGGATTCCGTGCTGGTGGTGCCCGTAGCAGGTCGATACGAGGTTCGAGGGATCATCGCTTCCCTGGTGCGATCGCTGGCGGATGTGGTGGCCGTGGAGGTCGGCGCGCTTGCTGCATCCCGGTGGTTGGCACCGGTAGTGATCCCGCTCGTGGATCCTCCACCAGCGCGGCTTCCGCTTCGGATCGACGTTCTTCCAAGCGTGCACGGCGTCGCGGACGAGGATCATGAAGCCAGCCCAGGTCGGGAGCCCGCCGACGCGCCGTCGGATCCGATGGAAGTAGGCATCCAGGTCTTCCAGCAGGTCCGAGGAGGCCCAGAACGAGATGCGACAGAAGTCTCCGTCGGGGTTCAATGTTTGCCGGCCTCGCGGATAGACGTCCGATCCGACTAGGACGGCGTCGTCGCACACGGTGAGCAACGCGAGGTCGATCAGCAGCTCGATCCGTCGCATCAGCGCAGGACGGGCGGCGGGGTCGTGACGCAGGTCGGGAAGCTGGGGATCCGCGTCGCCCGCGCCGTCCGCGTTGCCGGTGTCGCCTGCGCCGTCCGCGCCGTCCGTGTCGCCCGCATCTTCCGGGTCTCCGTCGTTCCTGCCCTGGTCGTCTCCGTCCTCGTCGTCCCCATCCCCGTCCCCATCCCCGTCGTTCCTGCTTCCGTTGTCCCCGTGCCGCAGCGGGACGACGGCGATTGGAGACGGCCACGCATGCCTCCCGGTGCGGGCCACGTCCCGCGCCTCGGAAATCAAATGCGAGATTTCCTCGCCAGATCCCAGCCCCGGGACGGTCAGGTGCTCGCGAACCTCCGCTTCGTTCCATCCATGCTGGAGGAGCACGCAGACGAGGGATGCGTCCAGTCCCGCGTGCGGAAGCGGGCCGAGCACATCGCGGTCGAGCTCCAAGACTTCCGGAACGGCTCCGTCGCGTAGCCGCGCCCGGCGATTCTCCCGCTGCAGGGCATCCCGGAGGACGACGAGCTTCTCGCGAAGGAAGATCTCCCGTTTGAGCTGTCGGACCGTGATGCGGCAGGCCCGATCGATCCACGGCGGCGCATCGATCGGCGCGATCGAGGAGAGGCGCTGCAGCTTGGAGTCGCCGATCCGTCCCGAGAGGAATGCCGTTCGGAGGTCGCCGCGCCGCTCCAACTGGCGGGCCTCCGCCAGCAGATGACGCAACGTCCGGGGCGCGAGACGCAGGTGCCGCTCGGCCAGGGCGTCGAACGATCCCAGCCCGAGATGCTGTGGCGCGGAGAGCTCGTGCAGGTGCAGGAGCACACGAAGCGACAAGAGCCGGAACGGCGCGGCCAGCGTGCGGACCTCCTCGACGCGTTCGACGTGCGAGGCGGGGCTCGCATCGTCGGGAGGCGTCAGGGCCTCGGCGAGCAGCGCGTCGAAGTCGAGCAGGTGCTCGTCGATGTCGGCGATCGTATCGGTGGCTTCCAGGATCGCGGTTCGCGTCGCGGCAGACACGAGCCGGTGGCTCAGGGCGGCGGCCCGACCCGCGTCGGCGGTGCGAGTCAGGTCGGCCGCCCGGCCCGCGTCGGCGGTGCGGCTCAGGTCGGCGG
>JAGQHR010000797.1 GCA_020431745.1 Candidatus Eiseniibacteriota bacterium | reverse complement strand
TGGTAGAGGGTCAACCCGTCTCCGCGGCGCTCGCCTTCGAAGATCGGATCTCCCAGCTCCCAGGTCGTCGTGCCCTGGAACGATGACGTCGCCGAGGTCTGGAGCTGCAATGGCCCGACGAACGAAGGCACCGCCTCGGCGCCGATCACCACCGGGATTCCCGTCAGCGACGGCGGACGCGCGCGCGTGGCGTCCCGGGCCTCCGTGGAGAGCCGGGGAATCCAGTCGCTCAGCTCGAGATCCGGCAGCCGCCGACGATAGAGTAGGCCCTGGATCTCGGCCTCGCTTTGGTTCGGTCCGAGTCCGATCACCACCACCTCGGCCGTCACCCGCGTGCCGGACCGATCCGCCCGCAATCCCTCGGAGTTCTCGAACGAGATCGTCTCATGGGAGACATAGATCTCCGCCGAAGCGAGACGGAGATCGCGTTCGGCATCGGCCAGCGAGACGAGCAGCTCGTGCGCGTTCTCCAAAGCCCTCTCGGGAGTGCGGGTGATTTCCGGATCCTCGATTTCGACCACCGGGAGCTCGGTTTGCGGGGCGAGGGGATACGGTCGGACTTCCGCGGTTCGCGCGACGACGAGGGCCTCGTCGATCTTCTGCGAAACCAGGTCGGCCTCGCCAGGACGGAGCTGGATCTCCGCGGATCCGAGCATGTCCCCGGATGTGACGTAGATCGTCGCCGCAACCGCCTCGGTGTACCCGCGCCGCAACGCTTCCACGTTCGTCTTCGCAAGATAGACCTGGTGCGAGCGGCTCAACGTGCGCTCCAGCTTCCAACCGCTCAGCCGGCGATCCGATCGGAGAGCATCCCGCAACCGGGCGACCTCCCCCTCCGTGGGAGCGGCCGCCTCCCGTCCCCAGCGAAAACGTTCCTCGCTCATGGTTCTCCCCTCTTGGCTATGCGAGCGGCGCGCGAAAACGCAGATGCGGTCCCCCGGCGGCGACCGGGACGTACTCCTTGTATCCCTTGCCGCACGTTCCGGGGTGGAGCCGCACCATGTTGCCCACCTGTGAGATCGAGTTCAGGATGTCCGGCACGTAGCCGGTGACCCCCACGGGCGAGAAGACCCGGCCGGTCCGGCGGCCGTTCTTGATTTCGTAGCCGCGATTGCAGGTGAACTGGATTCCCCAGCCGTGGGGGTCCTCGATTCCACTTTGGAAGCCGGCGAGGTGGATGCCGTGCTCCAGGGACGCGAGCATCTCTCCGGGCGCCATGTCACCGGGCCCGAAGAACGTGTTGGACATCCGCGCGTACGCCTTGTTTCCGAACGACTGCCGCCGGCCGTTGCCCGTGCGGCGAATCCCCGTCGCCCCCGATGAGAAGAGATCCGTCAGAGGCTGCACGAAGATCCCGTCGCGGACGATCTGCGTGGGACGCGCCTCCATCCCCTCGTCGTCGAAATAGTAGGAGCCGTTGGCGTCGAATCGGGTGGGATCGTCCCAGATCGATACCCAGTCGGGAGCCACTCGCTTGTCGAGATAGTGCGCGGCCTTGGCCCGTCCCTTCACGAACTGGTCGCACTCGACTCCGTGTCCGAACGATTCGTGCGCGAGCAGACCGGTCACTTCGGGCTCTGTGATGA
The DNA here is from genome assembly GCA_020431745.1 of Candidatus Eiseniibacteriota bacterium. GTDB lineage: Bacteria > Eisenbacteria > RBG-16-71-46 > CAIMUX01 > CAIMUX01 > JAGQHR01. The sequence continues at coordinate 746 of JAGQHR010000797.1, read as the reverse complement.
CGTCGTAGGTCCCCGGCGTGATCCGCTCAGCCCGCATCAGGTCGTCGAGCACGCTCAGGAACTCCTGGAGCCGGTCGCCGTCGAGCCGGGCGGCTTCGAAGCCCGCCATCTGACGATTGCCGTAGAACGTGCGGGCATTGGCGTCGCCGTCGGCTGCGAACGCGAACACGAAGACGTTGGTGTAGAGGAGATCCTGCCGGATGCGCCGCGTCCGATTGACGAAGATCTTCTGCACCTGGCTATAGGACAGATTCACGTTCGCGCTGCGGATCCGGGAATCGCTCTCGTGGAGATGATCCAGGATCGACACCGCCCGGTCGCGGAAGGCTCCCAGCTCCATCGACTCAGGCGCCTCGATGCGCGGACTCGAGCGTTGGACCGTGAGCGAAGGTCCCGGATCGATCGTGCGGGCCCCCCGGGCGGGTCGGGGCAGTCCGGCCTTCAGCTCGCGAGCGACGCGCCGGAGCGAGTCGTCGTCGATCCGGTCGGTCGATGCTTCGTGGAAGACGGATCCGTCGAAGGCCTGGAACACGACTCCCAGCGTTCCCGGTTGGCGATTCGCGGTCCGTTCTCCGCGGTTGGCCTGGGCGGCCGCTCCCGCCGTCTCGACATAGAACGCGGACGCGTAGGGCGCCGAACGCTCCAAGTCTCGCACGAGCTCTGCCATCGTCGCCTCCAGACGCTCTTCGCGGGAGAGCGGCGCCGGAGGCGCCGGCGTTGCCAGCGCCGTGCCCTCCACCGACGGG
>JAGQHR010000007.1:3616-18795 GCA_020431745.1 Candidatus Eiseniibacteriota bacterium | reverse complement strand
CAGTACGGCCCGCTGTCGAACGCGAACTGGGTCGCCTCCACGGCGTCGAGCAGATCGTCGACGGTCCATTGATCGATCCCCGGCGTGTCGGGTCCGAACTCGCCGGCGAAGTACGGCGCTCCGGCGACCACGTCCGCCTGTCGGAAGGCGGCAACTCCGTTCACCTGGTGATCGAGAACCCACGGCGTCGAGTTTCCCGGACCGTTCTGAATCGGCAGCACACGGACGAGACGGTCGGCATCCGCACCGAAGACGGCTCGCCAGATGTCGAACATCTCGACGGAGCGCTGCGCGACCCAGCGTCCGAACGGTTCGAAGAAAGGACAGGTCGGACAGGCCCAACCGCGCGCCTCGGCCTGCTCGTACGCATAGGAATGCTGCCCGCTCTGCCCCGGCCACCAGGCATCGTCGATGAAGAGGCCGTTCCAAACCTCGTTCGAATACTCGACGTAGATCGGAAGGTCGGGATCGAGCTGGTCCCGGACCATCGTCGCGAACTGGGACAGATAGTCGTCGTCCGCCATGTGCGGCATGTTGAACCAGGGTGGAATGCCCGTGCGATTGCACAGCTCGATGAGTAGCTCGTACGGCATCCCCGCGCCTTCGCCGAAGTTCGACGACCAGGTCTTCTGCGAGAGCTGCGTCCGATCCTGCCAGGTCACGACCGGGGAGAAGTTCGTCCCCATCCAGTCCATGAAGCGGAGAACCCGATAGTTCGCCAACCGATCCAGAAGGAGCGGACGGAAGTGATCGGTCTGGTAGGTGTTCCGGTAGTCGGTCCCCTCCTCCTCCGGACGGATCACCCGGATGTTGCGGATGTGATCGGTGGGATCGGTCGCGGTGATGTCGATCACGATCCCCACGGAGGTCGGATTGACGACCTCGAACTCGATCCGATTGTCGATCCCGCCGTTGTCGAAGTAGATCGGATTCACGGCGTCGAAGTCCGGGATGATCTGCCCCGTCCCGTCGTAGAACAGGGTGTAGCTCCCGGTGGGATAATTGCCGCCGAACCCTTCCATGAAGAGAGTGCGCGCCGCATAGCCGGGACGGAGGGACGTGGGATATCCGTCGGCGTCCACCGTGAGCGGAACCCCCGTGTCCCAGATCCAGTTGATGCGATCGGTCTCCCAGAAGGCCCGCGAGGTCTTGAAGACGTCGACGAGCGCATCCGCGACCCCGGTCAGGTTCATCCCGATCGGGGCGGAGCACTCGGTCTGGGCCTGCGCCGTCCCCGCGACGCTCACCCAGGCGATGAAAAGTACGAAGAGTCGTCTCATGGCAACCTCCTGCCGCTTCTCGGTCGAGGGAACGCCGGCCGGCCCCAGCCGCCGTTCGAGGAAGCCCAGTCTGGCGAGGATCGGTCGGCGGGGATTGGAGAAATGCGACATCGAACCGCCACAGCCGGAAGCTCGTGCGAGGGTCACGAGGAGGCTGCCGCGGTTCACGACGATCCTGCGATGTTCGGGAAGCCGCGTGACGGCATGGAATCTCGAGGACACCGCTCTCTTCAGCGATCCTCGGAATCCACCGCGAGAGACGTGCGGTTGCCCCCGAAGAACTCCGAAACGCCGTCGGGCCGACGAAAAAAGCGCCCCGGTGGGTGGCCGGTGAAACGCCGGACCTCGGCCGTGAGATGGGATTGGTCGTAGTAGCCCAGAGAGAGCGCGATGTCGAGGGGCGGGCGCACGGGGTCCCGCCGCAGACGGTGCAGGAAGGTGTTGAAGCGAACGATCTGCGAATAGGTCTTGGGCGAAACTCCCAGGAGGTCCCGCGACCATCGTTGGACGGTGCGCGCGCTCGCTCGCACCTCTCGGCAAAGCTCATCCAACGAGACGTTGCCTCCCCGGCCGCGAATCTGCCGCACGACTTCCAGAGCGGCCGGATTCCGCTCCGGCACGGTGTGCAGGCGATCACCGAGATACTGGTCGACGATCCGGGCTCGATCCTGTCCGGACTCCTGTCGGAACAGCGCCCCGCGGAGGGTCTCCAGCTCCGACAGCTCGGATCCGATGACGACGCCGCAGTTGGCCAACCCACCGATGGGAAAGTCGAACAGTCGGGTGAATCCTTCGGCCCGAAACGCGATCCCGAAGTGATGTAGGTCCGGATCGAACGTCGTCTCGAACGGACGTTCCTGGAGCGGGAGAAGAAAGACCCCATCCATGACGGACGTGTGCCCCTCGGTTCGGAAGCATGTCGCGCCGCGTAGCGAGAAGACGAGATCGACGCCACCCAATGGATGGTTGGAGACGGTCTCGGGCCGCGGCGAGGGCGAGTCCACCGAGTAGTAGAAGCGCACGAAAGGCGACAGCTCGCCGGACGGAGGGAACTTATGAAAAGACACGGTCATGGTGGCGATTCCGTTGGGCTGCAAGTTGTCTCGAGCGATCGGCCCCATGACGCGATCCGGCTGAGGATCGAATGCGAAGGATGATGCGGGAGGCGGCACGGCATGTCAACGGAGCCGTCGGTCCGGAGCCATCGGAGCGAAACGTGCTAGACTCCGGCGTCTCGCTGGTTCGCTTCGGCCGAGACCGACTCCACTCACCATGGCCCGGCCGACATTCAAGGACCGAACCGTATCAGAGAGATCTGCCGGGAAGACATCGCGATCCACCGAACGCCTCCGCCGGGGGAAGGATGGATCGCCCGTGCCTGCCGGCTTTCTTCTCCGCGCGGGCACTCCACAGAACGAGGGCCCCATGAAACGAGTTCGCGTCTATCAGGTCGACTCTTTCACCACGACTCCTTTCTCCGGCAATCCCGCGGGCGTCGTCCCCAACGCCGACGGTCTCAGCGAGGCTCAGATGAAGGGCCTCGCGCGTGAGCTCAACAACTCCGAAACCGCCTTCATGCTGGCTCCCGATGGCCCCGATCACGAGTTGCGAGTCCGCTTCTTCACCCCCACGACCGAGGTACCTTCGTGCGGTCACGCCACGATCGCCGCGCACTACGTGCGGGCGGTGGAGAAGGGTCTCGCATCCGGCACCGTCGTGCACAAGATCGGGGCGGGGGTCCTGCCCGTCGAGATTCGGCGCACGGACGCCGGGCTATGGATCGGCATGGTGCAGGGCGCGGTCGAGCTGGGAACACCATTCGAAGGGGAGATCCGGAGGGAGATCCTCCAGACGCTCGGGCTCGCAGCGGACACCGTCGACGAACGGTGCCCCGTGCAAATCGTTTCCACCGGGCACTCGAAAGTCCTCGTCGGTATCCGGTCCACCGAGACCCTCCACACAATGTCTCCGGACTCGAGCGGGCTCGCCGCACTGAGCCGGCGGATCGGCTGCAATGGGTACTTCGTTTTCGTTCTGACGCCGCAGGAGGACGTACTCGCCCACGGCCGGATGTTCGCCCCCGCGATCGGAATCGCCGAAGACCCGGTCACGGGTAACGCCAATGGCCCGCTCGGAGCCTATCTCGTGGCCCACGGCCTCGCGAAGCCGACCGGGAACCACCTATCCTTCCGCGCCCGCCAAGGGGAAGCGATGGGGAGGCCGGGAACCGTGGAGGTCGATGTGGACATCGAGGACGGCCGACCGCACCGCGTCCGAGTCGGCGGACATGCGGTCATCATCTTCCAGACCGAGGTCGAGATCTGATCCCGCGGGTGGCACGTGAGGCCGGTGCTTGACCGGTCGGGGGCGGAATGTCAGGGTCTTCCGATGCGGGAGTCGTACCGGTCCCACCTCGCCATCGCGCTGGTCTCCTTTGCGGTCCTTTTCTACCAGGTGGCGATCACCCGCCTCCTGAGCGTCGTCCTTTGGTACCACTTCGCCTTCCTCTCCATCTCGCTGGCCCTCCTGGGCGTCGGTGCCCCGGGTGTCTGGTACGCCCTGCGGAGGAAGGTCCCGGACGGCAACGGCGAGCTCCACCGGCTGCTCGCGGCGGCCGGGGCGGCGGTACCGCTCTCGATCTTCGTCATCATCAAGGGTATTCCGCTCGTCCGCCGGACGTGGGAGATCCAGGATTCCGCATTGATGGATCCGGCCGTCGTGGTGGCCATGATCGCGATCCTGCTGCCGTTTCTGCTGCTCGGAGCCACCGTCTGCCTGCTTCTGATGCGTGCGGAAGGACGACGGATCGGCCCGATGTACGCGGCGGACCTGGTCGGCGCCACGCTCGGTGCGATCGCGGTGGTGCCGTGCATGCACTGGATCGCCACACCCAAGCTGCTCGCTCTGGTCGGCCTCGCCCCTCTCCTCGCGGCCTTCCTGCTGCGCTCCCGCGTCGTCGTGCCGGCGATCCTCGCGGTCCTGGTGCTGGGAACCGTGATCTGGGACGAGCCCTACCACCTGCGCTTCACCAAGAAGTACGAAGAGTCCTCGATCCTTTATGAGAAGTGGTCGCCGACGGGAAGGATCGCCGTCTTCCCCGACGTCTTTTATCGCTCGGACCCGAAGGAAGCGTTCACCTGGGGGATGGGCGCGAACTGGAACCGGAGCGCGATCGACCAGCTCTGGATCGAGCAGGACGGCTCGGCCGGAACTCCGATCAACCACTGGGACGGCACTTGGAATGGCCTCGACCATCTCCGCTATGACGTCACGAGCGTGGTCTACGAGGTGCGTCCGCCGGAGCACGTCTGCGTGATCGGAGCCGGCGGAGGACGCGACGTTCTCGCCGCCTTGCAGGCCGGAGCTACCGACATCAGCGCGGTCGAGCTCAATCCCTACACGATCAAGGCGGTAAGCGGCCCGTTCCGCGACTTCTCGGGCGACGTCTACGGACAGCCGGCGGTCCATCCGATCGTAAGCGAGGGACGCAGCTTCCTCACCCGCGCGCCGCAGCGATTCGATCTCATCCAGATCTCGATGGTGGACTCGTGGGCCGCCACCTCGGCCGGCGCATTCGCCCTCTCGGAAAACTACCTCTACACGGTCGAATCCTTCGAGCTCTACTGGAATCGACTGGCCGACGACGGGATCATCTCGGTGAGCCGATGGATGCTCTACTCCCACCTCGCCGAGAGCCTGCGTTTGGCTCAGCTCGCGAAGGAAGTGCTGAACCGCCTCGGCGTCGACGATCCCGGATCGCATCTCGCGATCATCCAGGGCGGCGCCGTCGCGACCTTCCTCATCTCCAAGTCCGCGTTCGACGACGCCGACCTCGCCCGCATCGACCAGGTCTGCGCCACCCGGGGCTTCCTTCGGCACTGGCCCCCCTGCGAGACCACTCCCGGAAACTCGCCGATCCCGGGGCTCCTCCTGGACGGTGTCGATACCTTCGAGCAAGCCGGGCTCGATCTGTCTCCCCCGACGGATGATCGTCCCTTCTTCTTCCAGGCGGTTCCGATCCTCGGGCACGTCGATGCCGATCTCATCCGGCAGCTTTCGGTGAACGAACAGGCGGTCATTCTGCTCCGCCGCCTGGTGATCGTGATCGGGCTGCTCGCGGTCGCACTCTTCTTCGCGCCCTTCGCCTTCGGACGGCGCCTGCGGATCGTTCCGGAGATCTGGCGCGGCAGTGGGTACTTCTGCGCCATCGGGCTCGCGTTCCTGCTCGTGGAGGCGGCCTGGATCCAACGATTCATCCTCTACCTGGGGCATCCGAGCTATGCGACGACGGTCGTCCTCGCCGCGCTGCTGCTCGGAGCGGGTCTGGGGTCGCTCACCGCACCCAGACTGCCGCTGGGGCGTGCGGCGCGGTGGGGCTTCGTTCTCCCGGTCGTTCTCGCGGTGATCAATCTGGTCCTCGCCCCGCTCTTCCAGGGGACGCTCGGCCTGCCGATCGCCGGCCGAATCGCGATCAGCCTCGTCCTCCTGCTTCCGGCGGGCTATCTGATGGGATTCGGCTTCCCCGTCGGCATGATCCGGTTTCGCGACGACGCCAAACCTTGGTTCTGGGCCATCAACGGCGCGTTCAGCGTGCTCGCGAGCGTGCTCTCGCTGGCTGCCGCGATGCTCATCGGGCATACGGCGGTCGCGTATGTCGGCACCGTTGCGTATGTGGCCGCCGTGCTCCTCCTCCAGCAGGCGCGCCGGTCCGTGCCGGCGTGACGACATCGGATCCGATGTCACGCCCTCCGACATCCCCGACCGGAAGATCGGCAGCCGAATCCCCCGCGAATCCTTCCGCCCGAGCGGAGGCCCCTCCCGCACGATCCGGCTCCCCGGGCCGCGAACGATCCGGTCAGGGTGCGCGTACCGTCGCGATCTGGATCACCGTCGGCGCGGTCCTCGTCGCAGTGGCCCATGGCTACGTGCTCCGCTGGATGTCCGACGATGCGTTCATCACGTTCCGCTACGTCGATCAGTGGCTCAGCGGGCATGGCCTCGTCTACAACCCGGGCGAGCGCGTCGAGGGGTATACGCACCCGCTGTGGCTGCTCCTGATCGCGGGCTTGCGTCCGTTCGGTGATCCCACCCACATCGCGATGGGTTTGGGCCTGATCGGGTACGCCGGATCGATCGCGATCCTCGGTCTGTCCTTCCCGCTCACGGCCGTGATCCTCGCGCTCCATCAGGAGATGGCGATCTGGTCCACCGGAGGACTCGAAACGTCCTGGTTCACCTGCGCGATCTTGCTCCTCACCTGGACCGTCGCACGAACCCAGGACCCGCGACGGAGCGCGCTCCTGTCGGGACTCGTCTCCGCTGCAGTCGTCCTCGCGCGTCCGGACGGCGCGATCTTCGTCGCCGCAGCGGGAACGCTCCTTCTCGTATGGGCGCGCGCCCGCGGCAGCCATCCGTTTCGGATCGCTTTGCTCTTCGGTGCCCCGCTCGTGCTCGTGCTGGGTCCCTACGCGATCTGGAAGCTGACCTATTACGGCGACCTGCTTCCCAACACCTACTACGCCAAGTCGGGAGGCGGCGCCTGGTGGTCCCAGGGGTTCTACTATCTCTGGACCTACTTCCAGGGGCATCCGACCGGCCTCCTCGGGTTGGGCGCATGGCTTCTGCTTCCGTCCGCCCTCCGCCAGCCCCGCGATCAGGACAGCCGTACGCTGGTTGCGGCCGCCTGCTTCAGCGTGGCCTACCTCCTGGTCTTCGTGGCGCGCGTCGGAGGCGACTTCATGTACGCGCGCTTCGTCGTGCCGGTCGTGCCGCTGCTCTATCTCTCCGCGGAGATCGGGCTCCGTCGATGGGTGCTCCGTCCCGTCGTCCGTCGAATCGCGTTCGCGGCGATCCCGATTCTGGTTCTGCTGGAAGGGCCGGTGTTGCGGGATCCGTTGTTCATCGACTCTACGCAGGCGGAAGAGCATCGCCGTCTCCATGGGATAGAGGACGAACGGTGGTACTGGCACCACGAGATCGCGAACGGGGAGAACCGGATCGATCGCTACCGCAAAGCGGGGCTGGGACTGCGGCCGATGCTCGAAGGACTCGACGTGACCGTCGCGATCGCGGGACAGGCGTCCCTTGCGTACTACGGACGCTTCGATCGAGTCGTGGAGGAGGCGGGCCTCACCGAGCCGAGCATCGCACACCGGACGGTTCACGAACGAACGCGGCCCGGTCACGAAAAGGAGGCGACGCTGGATCAGCTTCGGGATCTGGAGGTCGACCTCCGCCTTCTCCACGGGGAGCTGCGGGACGAGCCCTATCGGATGATCTGGTTCGATCTGGGCGGTTATCGCGTTTCCGGTGAGCTGCTGACGTATGACCCGGGTTTTCTCGCCCGTCTCTTCGAACGAAACGGCGAACGGATCCAGGCGATGAGCTTTCCGGACTACTTCGACTATTGGGCGCAGGAGATCGCCCCGGTCTTGCCGAGGGCCGAGCTGCAGAAGTCGGCGGAACGGATGGATGCGTACTACTTCCGCCGCAACGACGACCCTTCGCGGCAGGCGACCCTACGGGCGCTGCTTCCGGGAGCTTCCGACGTGCCCCGATGAGCCTCGGTCGCCGCGCCTTGGAATCGCGGTCCGGGGTTGGTCGGCACATCGAGTCCTCGACGCAGGGCGCATCGCGGGAAGGCACGCGTTTCGGATCCAACGAAAAAGCCCGGCGCGGGTGCGTCCGGGCTTCGCAAGGGAGATCGCTCACGCTCAATCTAGGCGCGTTTGCGGAAACGACTCGCTCCGGCCCAGCCCACCAGGCCGCTCCCCAACAGCCAGATCGACGCGGGCAGCGGCACCGGATCCACGGGACCTTGAGAGACGGTCCAGATGCTCTCGGGCATGCCGGTCACGTGCTGAGCGACTCGAAAGTCCCCGTCTCCCAGGTCGGAGAGCAGCTCGGAGTAGGAAGACTGTCCATAGTCGAAGCGGATCTTCAGCCACTCCGGAGTCTGCTGGGAATCCGTGTTCCCGATGCCCCAGTGGGGAGCCGGATTGCGAGCCCGGTATCGTGCCTCGGTGCCGGCCCAACCCAACGGGTTCTGGCCCGGTGCGGGGTTCGAGGGGCTTCCTCCCGCGTTGAAATCGACACCGCTCGACTCGCCTGCGATCCACGACGAGCCCAGGTCGAGCCCGGCTCCGCTCGCTTCGAAATAGATGTTCGCGATGTTGGCCGCGATCGTGGAGCTGTTGTGGAACGTAAACTCCGCGTAGCTCCCACCATCGGTGACGTCGAACCAGAGATCGAGGCCGTTCGTGTTGGCCCCGTGCGAGTTCTCATAGACGTAAAGCGGGAAGATCATCGCGGACGCGCTTCCCGCGATCCCCGCAGCGATCAACCCGACAAACAGACCTGCAAGCTTCATCACCGATTGCTCCGAATTCGAGTCCAACCCGATCCTGTCCGCTCCCGATCGGGAACGGAGTTTTGGCCGTTTTGCTAGTATATCGGACAAACTTGCTGATATGAAGAAAATTATTCCCACATATCTCCGGGAATCACCCGAGGCGGCGCCTCGATCGGGAAGCCCCGGACGGGGCGCTAGCGGTCCTGCGGACCGGCGGACGCGGGCGTGCCGCCGGGTCCCATGCAAACTCCTCCAAGTCGACGCGACCGCGCTGATCGAAGCGGACACCTTCTTTTTCCAGGAGCATCCGCTGGGTCAAGTCGTGACCGCCTGGACCTCGTAAACTGATCTCCCCCTTGCTGTTGATGACTCGGTGCCACGGCACCCCGGACCCGGTCGGGAGCGCGTGGAGCGCATACCCCACTTGGCGGGCTCCGCGTCCGAGTCCCGCCAGCATCGCGATCTGGCCGTAGCTGGCGACCCGCCCGCGCGGGATCTTCCGAACCACCTCCCAGACCCGCGCCCACCGGCCGGGCTCCTGTCCTTCTGATATCGGTCGGTCGACCGCCAGTCGGGCGTTGCGTTTTCTCGGCTCGGGCGACTTCCCCATGTTCGATTCTCCCACCCGACTCCGTCCCTGCCCGTACGAGCGATCACGCCCACACCCCGGCTCGCGACGCCGGGCTGGCGGGCTGGCGGGTCGGACTAGCGTGCTCTGCCCCATCCCGACTTGGCCGGCCCCGGAGCATCCTCCAGAACCAAAGTACAGGTCTCGAACGGTTCCTCGGTGCGCAGCCGTTCGACACGTTCGTTCCGACCGGACTCCAAGCGGACATCGTAGGTCCGGCCGCGCGGCAGCAACGTGGACAGCGAGTTCCGCATGTCGGCGGTCGCGGACGCCGTCGTCCCCCGAAAGACCACGCGTCCTGCGGCGTCACGAACCTCGATTGCCCGCGCGATCCGTCGTCCCCCGGGATGATCGAAGACCGTGATGTCGACTCTCGACATGCCTTCCGGAGGTGCGAAGCCCTCTGCGTCCGGATCGATCGTCCCGGTGTACCGGTCGGTCACGTTGATCGCGTTGATATCGTCGACAACGCCGTCCCAGCCGCGCGGGAAGAGAATCCCCGTCGGTGAGTAGTTGATCGCGTAGACCGCATAGACAGGGTCGTCCCGTCGCGCCGCGGCCGCACGCTCGGTGAACCAGGCGTCGTCGAGCCGGTCTTCCGCCGGCTCCGCCGCCCCCGTGAAGTGCCATCCATCACCTGTCCAGACCTCGACCCAGGAGTGATTCCCCGAATCGTCCGTCCAAAGCGGCACTCCGGCCAGCCGCGCGGGAATGCCGACCGCTCGGCAGGCGTCGATGAGCAGGATGGAGAGGCCGGTGCAGGTCGCCTTGTGCTCGGCCATCACTTCCCGCGCACTCTGGTTGGTACGTGATCGGGTCACGTCGTAACGGACGTCGAGATCTCGGTAGATCGTCTGATTCAGTCGCGCCACCGCCAGAGCCGGATCATCGATTCCCCGGACGATCGGAAGCGCGAGGTCGCGCATCACCGACCGCCAGCGGTCCCGTCGCTCGTCGATGACGGCGTAGGGCAGCACCGCCTCGAGGAAGATCGCCTGAGGCACGGTTTCCCGCCACGGCGCCTCGCGCCACGCCTGGTACGCGAGCTCGACGTTCTCGCTCAGCAGGTCGGCACCGAGCGTCCGCAAGTCCTCGGGAGGCATGTTCGCGATCAAGAACTCCATACCTTGCCGCTCTCGAGGGTCGACCGCTCGTAGCGCGCGCTGCAGTTCGAGGCGGTTCGCTCCCGCACGCGACAGCGCGTCCGCGACACCGTCGGTCCACTCTGCCGCGGATACGGCGATCGGTACGAGCAGCAGAATCCCCAGAATCGCATGCCGGCGATCGTAACGCGCCCGACCAGACCGCTTCTCGCGAGCTTCCACCCAGGTTCGTCCCACGTTTGGCCCCCACCGTCGAATGCCGCGCTGCCGCGTCGACGCCGGCGGACAGGCCCGCGTTCTCTCCGCGTCCTGCACCGATTCTTACCGAACGTATCGTCGTCGCGTCCTGCTTAGGAACGCGGCAACGATACTATCCGAGGACCGGCCGGGGAACGCGATGTTTGCACACGATCGGCCGCGATGAGGATGCTACCTGAGCAGGACGATTCGCCCCGTGCGAGCCTCCGCAGAGGCATCGAGCCGGTATAGATACACTCCCGCCGGGACCGGACCCGACTCGCCCGTTCCGTCCCAGTCGATCCGGTGGATTCCCTCGCGGAGGGTTCCGTCCACCAGGACACGCACGTGTCTACCCTGGGAGTCGAAAACGGAGAGACGGATCGGCCGGGTGTCAGAAAGCTCCAACTGGATCGTCACGGGGCCGCCCGCCGGATGGAAGGGATTCGGACGAACCGGATCGATCCGAAGATCGGACGCACCCAGCACGTGCGGGACATCGGCTACCGAGCAGTGCAGCGGCAGCACCCGAACCGCATTGGCGTCGGCGACGAACAGATAGGATTCGCTGGACGCGATCGCGTTGGCGAACTCCGGAGTGTTGAACGAGCCGAGGATCGTCGGATCGGATGCGTCGGAGACATCGAAGACGTGCACACCACAGTCCCCATCCGGCACGTACGCGAGATCTCCGGAAACAACGGTACGGCCCCGCGCCCCGTTGGGAGTCCGCGCCGAGCCGATCAGAAACGGACCCGAGGGGTCGGAGACATCGATGATGAGGAGGTCTCCGTCGTCACTGAGATAGAGAAGATCCCCGACCTTGGTCGATCCGAAAGCTCCGTCGGGAGTGTCCAGGGTTCCCACGATGGCGGGGGCCGCGGGCGTGCTCACGTCGACGATCTGCAGTCCGTCTACTTCATTGCCGAGGTAGACGTAGCCGCCCTCCACGGAGACGCCGACAGCATGAGCCGCGGTGTTCAGGGTTCCCACGACCGCCGGCAATGCCGGATCGGCGACGTCGACCACGTGGAGCCCGGACGTGTAGCCGGCGACGTAGGCGTACGTTCCCTGGACGTCGAGCGCCCGCGCATCTCCGGCCGGGGTTGCGACCGCGCCCAGGAGAACTGGCGCCGTCGGTATCGCGACATCGATGATCGACAATCCGTTCGCGGTCGCCACGTACGTGAGATTCCCCTGCATCCTCACGGCCCGCCCATTCGAGACTCCCAAGGAGCCGAGCACCTGCGGAGAAAGAGGATCGGAGGCATCGATGACGGAAACGCTGCTCCCGCCTACGTTCACCAGGAGGTCACCGTTCCGGGCGAGATCGGTCGAGGAGGATAGCGGCAGCTCCGCCACCAGCCCCGGGTGTATGGGATCGGGGATCCGGGCCACGTTGAGCCCGCCGTCGAAACCGGCGATGTAGAGAAGGCCGCCATCCAAGCTCAATCCGTCGACGAAGCGTGGAACGTCCATATCTCCGACCACGACCGGCGCGGCGGGATCGGAGATGTCGATGAAGTTGACGCCCTGGTTGGACCCACCGAGACACGCGTAGTCCCCGGAGAGCTCGATCGAGCTCGCACCGAGCACCACGAGTGACCCCACCAGCATCGGAAGCTGCGGATTCGTGACGTTGAAGATGCGCAGGCCGTTGTCGCCGGATGCCATGTAGACGAGGTCGTCCCGGACTTCGACTTCATAGGCGTAGTCGCCCAGGTTTCCACCGGTTCCACGCAGGATCGGATTCGTCGGATCGGAGATGTCGATGACGCGGAGCCCGGTCGTTCCCGCCGTGACATAGGCAAAGCTGCCGACCACCTTGACGTCGTTAATGACCCCCGCCGGATCGATGTTTCCCACGATCTGCAGCGACTCGAGATCGACAACTTGGAGGCCGCTCGAACCATCGGCTACGAAGGCGTAGTCTCCGCTCACTGCGACACGGAGAGCGGTTCCCGGTGTCGGAACCGTGCCGATGACTTGCGGATCGATCGGGTTTGGCGCGTTCACGATGGTGAGCCCGTCATTCGGGCTCGTGACGAGGACGAGATCTCCCGACACCGTCACGCTGTGCGCGTCGATCCCCGGGAGGTAGGTCCAGAGCAAGGGCGCGCTCGGATCGGAGACCTCGACGACGACCAGGCCGTCGTCTCCTGCGGCAGCGAAGACGGCGTCACTCCGGGCTGCGACGTCCTCCACCAGCAGAGCGTTCCCGAACTCGTTCTCGTCCAGGTATCCGATGATGTGTGGGATCTGCGTGTAGTCGATGCACTCGGAGTTGGACGACGTCGCGGACACCGCCACCGACACCCATGCCAGCACAATCATGGCGATCGAAGGTGCGATGGTCCGACAGGTCTCGACGCGAGTGCACGCCCGATCGCGCGATCGGAGGGGGGACCGGAGCGTTCCGGGAAGGACCGACGCGACGAAGCGCCGGACGCTTTCGCAGTGACTCGATCCGACCTTGCGATGGTGCATGAGAGATCTCCTTCAGAGGTTCGCGGGCCAACGTGCGAGAAGGTCCGGACCTCGAAGCCGGACCCGCGGGCGTGGGGGGGGACCACTCTGGGAATCTCGGGTGCAGAGGATTATAGCAGAGAATCGCCGTGAACCGGTGCTCCGGGCTGGAGCCCTCGAAGGCTGTCACTCAGAGGGTCCTGCTCACCCCCTGGACGCGACATCCATCGTGATCGTGGCACGCGCATCAACCGTCGGGCCCGTCCTGATCGGCTCGCGTCCGGAGATTCCGCCCCGGATACCGTGAGCCGACCAGGAAACGTCTGATCCGAGAGATTCGGTTCAGTTCGGCCGCCCGACGACTTGAAAATAGAATCCGTAGTCGTACAGCGAGAAGTTGTGGTTGCCCGGGATGAAGAGCCGTACGCGAATGTCCACCCGATCGGACAAGGCGTTGGCGGTGGTCAACACCGGATCGTTCACGGCCCGCGCGGTCACCGTGGCGCACGCGCCCTCGGGTAGCGTCCGCTCCAGGAGCACCTCGAAGTTTCCCGTCGAGAAGTGGTTCACCGCCGCGATTCCAAAGCCGTCGAGGATCGTTCCGTCTCCCGCGATCGTGCCCCACGCGTAGATGACGTTGTCGGAATAGACTCCGCCCACGGCGGGTTGGCCGACTTCGCCCAACGGAGTCGTGGCGGAAAAGCTCTCCGCCCCGACGTCTCCCACCACGGTCAGCTTGTTGGACGGCGACGTGGTTCCGATCCCGATATCACCGCCATGCTCGATGTGGAACATGCCGTCCTCGGCGTTCGCGTCGAGCCCGATGTAGAGGTCGGTCTCGGCGGCCGTCGCCTCGTTCTGGACCGCGACGACCCAGTCGTCACTCTGGGCCTGCACGGAGAGGAACTCGGCGCCTCCGTCCTGCCGGCTGTCGAACCCGCCTCCGATCACGACGTCACTTGCCACATACAGACTCTGGCTCCCGCCGACCGCGGTGCCGATCGAGACGGTTCCGGTGTCGCGATAGACATTATCACCGTCGATCGTCCAGTCGTCGTCGCCCTCTCCCCCGGAAAGCGCCACGTCGGCCACGACCGCGTGCAGCGCGTAGGGAGTCGCCAGGAACTGTCGGCGCGGCGTGAGCGCCGGCTCACCCGCCAGGATCGTCTCCAACCAACGCTCCGTTCCGTCGAAGACCGGTTCGGTCAAGGGTTGGGTCGAACCCAGAACGACGTGGAAGAGTCCTTCGTCCACGACGACCCCGCTGTGCGTTTCGGTCCAGACCAGGTTTCCACCCGTCGCCCGATCATAGATGTTGAAGCGAATCGAGACGGCCCCATCCACGGGAGTCCCGTCGGTGCTCTGGAGGAAGCCCTGGTAGTTCACCATCTCGGGGACGTCCGCCCTCGCGACGGAACCAACCAGGAAAGAAGCCGCCAGGGCTGCGGCCATCGCAACCGCGCCTGTCGCGAACCGCAGTCCGCGTCGTTCGATATGCCTGATCATTCGTGAGATCCTCCTGCCGTTCTCGAGCCGTCCCCGTGCGGGAGCATGTTCGAAGGCCTGTTCATTCGGGTTGAGGCCGCCGTGTCGGCGGTGCCAGAGTGCGATCCGGATCGTCAGTCGCCACGGTCTCCCGCGCTCGCGCGTGCCGGTCTGGTTGTCTTCGTGTGATCCGCCCAGCGCTCAGCGCGCAACCAGTCGAATCGTCTTGCCGATGTCGCCGGATACGAAGCGAGCGAAATAGACACCGCTCGGAACGGTGTGGCCGGAGCGATCTCGCCGATCCCAGAACCTGGAATAGCTCCCTGCGGGCAGCGCTTCGTCGACCAGAGTGGTCACGCTGCGTCCGACAACATCGAAGATCTCGAGCCGGACCCGTGCCGGCACTCCGGCCGGGGCGATCTGGAAATGGACGGTGGTGATCGCGGTGAACGGATTCGGCCCGATCGCCGAGACCCCGGTGAAAGACGGAAGCGACTCGGGCAGATCGACGCCGGAGGACGACCCCGGCCCCATCCACCACCAGAATCCGACCGTCTCTTCCGACTGAACGTTGCCGGCGACCCCGCAAAGCGGTAGCCCGACGGTGAGCCCTAGGTAGGGTTGTCCGT
>JAGQHR010000007.1:0-3606 GCA_020431745.1 Candidatus Eiseniibacteriota bacterium | reverse complement strand
CGAAACCCCCGCGGTCGCCCCAACGGCGTCGGCCACCATCTCGACGGCCGCGGATGCGGACATCGTGGGTGCGATCAACCCGATCAGCACGGGCAGCGCCGCTTGTATTACTCTCATGCGCCCTCCTCTCCTGTGTCGCGCGACCCCATCCCCATGGGGTAGGCTGGTCGCACCTCGTTCACCGCCCCTACGCGCAGGAGGGGTTGCGAATCCGCCACCGATCCGATCCTTTTTTTCGGAGCGCGAGGTCGCATGTCGCCACCGGACGACGTCACTGAGATCCTCCAAGCCGCCAGCGCCGGCGACCGAACCGCGTTCGATCGCCTATTGCCGCTGATCTACGAGGAGCTTCGGGAAATCGCGGAGCGGAAGCTCGGCTTCGAGCGGGAGGGTCACACGCTGCAGGCCACCGCACTCGCGCACGAGGCGTTCCTCAAGCTCGTCGATCAAACGCGGGTCGAGTGGCGGAATCGGGCGCATTTCTTCGCGGTAGCATCGCAGGCGATCCGCCGGATCTTGGTGGACCATGCCCGGCACCACGCGGCCCAAAAGCGAGGTGGTGGCGAACGACCGCTGTCCTATGACGAGATCCTGGACATTTCCGTGGAGAGGCCGGACTCGAACCTGCTCCATCTGGATCGGGCGTTGGAGCGGCTGGCGGTCGAGCATCCGGAGAAGGCTCGGGTGGTCGAGCTCCGATTCTTCGGAGGGCTGACGTCCCAGGAGGCCGCCACGGTGCTGGGTATGGGAGTGCGAACAGTGGAACGGCACTGGGAATTCTCACGCGCCTGGCTCTATCGGAACCTCATGACCGACGGGGAGGACTGAGACGACGATGCCCTCGGACCCCGACGACGACGCGGATACCCCCGAGCCCCCGACCACGGTGGACCGGATCTTCTTCGAGGCGCTCCCGTTGCCACCATCGGAGAGGGGAGCCTTCGTCGCTCGTGCCTGCGGTGCCGACGACGAGCTTCACCGGGAAGTGCTATCGCTGCTCGCCGCACACGCCGACGCGGAGGGGTTCCTCAGTCGGGAACCGGATCTCACCGGTTGGCCGGGCGAAGGCGCGCAGCGGGATCGCGTCGGTCCCTATCGACTTCTCGAAGTGCTGGGAACGGGTGGCATGAGCACCGTCTACCTGGCAGAGCGAGCGGACCACACGTTCGAGAAGACGGTCGCGATCAAGTTCATTCGACGAGGACTCGATTCCGAAGATTTGGTTCGGCGCTTCCACATGGAACGTCAGGTTCTGGCGCGGCTCGAACATCCGAATATCGCCAGACTCCTCGACGGTGGCACCACGTCCACCGGAAGACCGTACCTCGTGATGGAACACGTGGAAGGCATCCCCGTCGACGCCTACTGCCGACAGCACCGGCTGTCGCTCAGGGATCGCCTTGTCCTCTTTCGCACGATCTGCTCCGCGGTCGCCTTCGCGCACCAGAACCTCGTCGTTCACCGGGACCTCAAGCCGAGCAACGTTCTGGTGGACGGTCGCGGCTCGGTAAAGCTCCTGGACTTCGGGATCGCGAAGGTGCTGGAGGAGGGCGTCCTGAACCCGGAGACGGAGTCCATCCGCGCCGAGTCCGTCCGCTCCGGGCCCGATCCAACCGCGACCGCCTATCGGATCCTCACACCGCGCTACGCGAGTCCCGAGCAAATCCGGGGAGAGCCGATCACGACGCGGACGGATGTCTACGCCCTCGGCGTGCTCCTGTACGAGTTGCTCACGGGCTCCTCGCCTTACGACGATCTCCGGCAAGCCTCCGTGTTGGAGCGGGCCGTTTGCGACGTCGAACCGCTCACGCCGAGCGCGCGCGTGAGACGGAGTCACGCCGCGGGAGGCGAGGCTGCATCCGAAAGTGGATTCGCGGAGTCGCTCGCGCGACTTTCCCGCGGACTGGACGGAGACCTCGACAACATCGTGCTGATGGCGCTCCGGAAGGAACCCTCTCGCCGCTATGCTTCGGCGGCGGATCTCTCCGACGATATCCAGCGGCATCTCGAGGCGCGGCCGGTGGCCGCCCGTCCCGACACCGTTCGCTACCGCACGTCCAGGTTCGTCCGTCGCAACGCCACCGCCGTCACCGCCGGTGTTCTGGTGCTTCTGGCGCTCACCTCCGCCGCCATCCTGAGCACGATCGCCTTCGTGCGGGCCGATCATGCCCGCGCGGAGGCCGAGGTCCGCCGCCGCACAACCCAGCAGGTCAACAAGCTCTTGGAGGAGATGCTCGCATCCGCCAACCCGATGGTGAGTCAGAGCCGCCAGGAGATCACCGTCCGCGAAGTCCTCGACCAGGCCGAGCGCGGGATCGGACCCCAGCTCGCGGAGGAGCCGACGGTGGCGGCGGGACTCCTGCGCACGATCGGACTCGCCTACAAGAACCTGGCGCTGTATGAACGGGCGGAGTCGACTCTGGTGCGCAGCAACGCGTTCTTCCGGACGGTCGAGGCACGGGAGGATCTCTTCGACGGCTTGCTGGAGCTGACCCGAACACGCCGCTACCAGGGGAAGATCGACGCCGCCGAGCAGTCGATCCTCGAAGCGCGCGATCTCCTGCGTGACGACGAAGAGAGGGCAAGATCCCGCCGGTGGTCGCTCTGCCTTCAGGAAATGGGTGAGCTGGCTTCAGAGCGCGGAGACTACGCCACTGCGGAAACGCATTTCCTGGAGGCTCTCGCGATCGAACGTGCGCGGGAACCGCGCGGAGAGGGCGCGCTCACGGTGCTCAACAGCCTCGGGATCCTGCTCCGTCGGGACGGACGGTTCGAAGACTCCGTCGCGCGCATGACCGAAGGTCTCGACCTCGCGATCGAAAACTACGGGGCGGACCATCTCTATGTCGGGCAGATGCTGAACAATCTTGGTTGGACGCTCGTCCAGACGGGTCGGCTCACCGAGGCCGAGGAGCGCTTGCGCAGCGCGATCGAAATCTACTCGGGAGCCTACTCCGACGATCATCCGCTGCTGGTGAGTGCGCGATCGAACCTCGCCGAGGTGCTGCAGAAAACCGGACGCTTCGACGAAGCGATCGCGATCCAGGCTCTCGCGGTGGAACGCTTTCGGACGAAGCTCGGGTCCGACCACCCCTACGTGGCTCATGCGCTGAACAACCTGGCGTCCGCCTACGAGGCCGCCGGCGACGATGCGGCCGCGGAGAAAGGCTATGCCGAGGCGGCGGACGTCTATGCGATCGCGGTCGGTGAAGACCACCCGTGGTATGCCATCGCCTGCAGCAACCGCGCGCGGACGTTGCGTCGTCTCGGCCGACTGGAGGATGCGGAAGGACCGGCACGTCGTGCACTGCAGGTCCGCCGGTCGATCCACGAGAATCCGCATCCGGATCTCGCCGGCTCCTGCGAGCTGCTGGGACGGATCCTCCTCGATCGGCGCAACCCGGCAGAGGCCGAGCCCTACCTGGCCGAGGCAGTGGACGACTACGACCTGGTCGGAAGTCGGCTCGACCAGGCTCGGTCGCGTCTGCTCCTGGGGGAATGCCACCTCTCGCTCGGACAGCGAGGGAGGGCCGAGTCATCGCTCCGACGAGCTGCCGCGTACTTCGATTCGATTGGCGCCGAGAGCAGCGAATGGCACCGCCGAAG
>JAGQHR010000079.1 GCA_020431745.1 Candidatus Eiseniibacteriota bacterium | reverse complement strand
CCATCATCGCGTCGTAGAAGTTGATGATCCGATGGGTCTCGAAGTGCTCCAGATCCTCGTATCGCATGTAGGCGAAGATGTGGCGGGGCTCTCCGTTGTCCCCGCCGTACTCCCGCGAGTCATCGGGCTTGTCGTGGCCGGCAAACGGCTCGAGATAGCGCGCATCCTCCCAGGCCTCCTCACAATAGACGTCGACGAGCAGGATTTGGGACGGCTCGGGAGAGTCCAGCACGATCGGAAACGAATCGGGAATCGCGGCGTGCCGCATCGTCTCGGGAACCGTCCGCGGCTCACTCAGGAGGCCCAACGTGTCCGGCGTCGTGGTCGTCGCCATGATGAGGGGCCGTCCCGGGATCGCGACCTCCAGGTGATACGTCATGCGCGGCTCGATGCGCAACGCATCGGTGACATAGTGTCCGCGACCGGCCGCCGCCAGCGTCTCCGGCTCGGCGGCCTCCCTCCGCAGGGTCACGACGGCATCGTCGATCGCGGCCTGATCCGGATCATAGGGATCGAGGATCGGAAGCACGCGACTCACCAACACCGAGCTCTCGCCGGTCACGGTCTGGCCGACGTAGAGGTTGGCGAAGACCGCGATCTTCTCTTCCGTGTCGGGCCCGGTGGTGTCCCCCGAGCATCCCGCCGACATCGCAAGGGCGAGACACGCCGCCGTCCAGAAAATGGTCTCACGCATCTTCAGAACCTCACCGAGACGCCGACCGTCGGAAGGAAGGGCAGCATCGTCACGTCCTCGTACTCCGCAGGATTCTTCGTCAGGTCGTACTGGCGGAGATAGACGTTCTCATGGTTGTAGACGTTGATGATCTCGAGACTCGGCTCGACGGTGAGCCCTTTCGGATGCCAGGCCCGGCTGATCCCGATATCGAGTCGATGGAAATCGGGCAGGCGATATCCGTGATACTCACCCGGGAGCGCGACGTCGTACTCCCGCCCCGTGATGTCGCGCACCGTGTACCGACCGGCTGCGAGCGTCGTCGGCTGGCCGGATCCGTAGCGGAAGTTTGTCTGGAGCATCCATCCCCGACCGAGCGAACGACTCTGCATGATCGTGACCGCGTGTCGTCGGTCATACTGCGGATCGTACTCGCGCCCGTAGTTGAATCCCTGGATGGTTCGCTGCGACTTGCCGTAGGCATAGCCGATCCAGCCGTCGAACCCGCCGACATGGTTGCGGAGATAGAGCTCGCCTCCGTAGGCGGAGCCATTCCCCGTATCGAAGGCTTCGTCCAAGGTCGCGTTCTCGTCGATGAGCGAACGCCCGAACTCCTCGCTGAACTCGACGAGGTTGAGATAGTCCTTGTAGTAGACCTCGACGGAGAGATCGAACGCGTCATAGGGACCGAGATCGACACCGAAGATGTAGTGATCCGCGCGGCCGGGGTCGAGCGTCCGATCGACCGGAAACCACATATCGGCGAAACTGGCGCCTTCTTCGGACACTAGATTGAGGAACTGGTAGTAGCGGCCGTAGGTCGCGTGCACCGCCGTCGTCTCGTTGATCTTCCGGCGGACGGAGAGCCGCGGGCCGAGGCGGAAGTAGTCCCCTTCCGAGTAGTACTCCAGTCGCAAGCCGGGCTGGATCTGCCAACGGGGCGAGAGCCGCCAGCTGTCCTGTCCGTAGAGCGCGGCGTACGTCCCCTGGTAGGCGAAGCGCAGCTCCTGTTCCTCACCCGCAGCGCGCACGAAATCGAAGTCGAGCGCCTTGCCCTCGAACCCGAAGTCGATCAGATGATCCGCCGAGGGCGTATAGGACAGATTCCCCTTCATGGCCCAATCGCGCACCTCGTTGCGGAGACGGAACGCAAAATCCTGGAAGGCGATCTCTCCGGTCGACGTGAAGCTGCTCCCCCCCACCGTGAAGTGCGAAAAGAGACGGGGGTTGAAGAGGTGCGTCCACTGGATGCTGCCGGTGTCGTTGCCCCAGTCGAGCAGCAGATCCAGTGTCTTGCGGTCCCAGTCGAGCCGATCGCGGCTGCGGAAGAGGCTCACCGAGGTGTGATCCCCCCGTGCCAGGTCGTAGTTGAGCTTGCCGTGGACGTCGTAGAACTTGTAGGGGAAGTCGACATCGGCCGCGCGGGCCAATGGCTCGATGTAGGTGTGCCGACCCGAAAGCATCCAGGATCCCTTGGACCACGGACCTTCGACGGTCGCGCTCGAGGCGATCAGACTGACCCGTCCGACCCCTTGGTACTCCTTGCGATTGCCGTCGCGGTTGCGCACGTCGAGCAGCGACGAGAGACGACCGCCGTAGCGTGCCGGGTATCCGGACTTCTGGAGGTCGACCGTCTTGACGGCATCGACGTTGAAGGTGCTGAAGAATCCGAAGAGGTGGCTCGGATTGTAGACATCGACGTCATCGAGCAGGATCAGATTCTGATCGGCGCTTCCGCCGCGGACATACAGTCCGCTCGAAAAGTCCGAGAGCGTGGCCACTCCGGGAAGCGACTGGACGGCCCGGAAAAGATCGGCCTCTCCCACCTTGGGAATCGTCGTCAGCTCGGAAGTGCGGAGCGTGACCTTGCTGGTCTGCAGCAACAGATCGCTCTCCCCCGCCTTGACCTCGAACTCCTCCATCTGGATCGGATTCGGTGTCAGCTCGACCGACAGCGACAGCTCCTGATCCTCCGTGAGGACCATCTCTTGGGTCTCGAGCGCATACCCCATGAAGCTGAACGCGATCTCGTAGGACCCCGCGGGCACACCGGTGATGACGTAGTAGCCCTTCTCGTTCGCCATGTCTCCGTACGGAGTCCCACGCAGGAAGACGTTGGCGAAGTCGAGCGCTTCGCCGCTGGACGCGGAGCGCACGAAACCGCTCACGGTAGCGGCGAGCACGGGCGGCCCGGAGGTCAGTAAGAAGCACCCCCAAAGGAGCGCTCTCGCAAACGAGTGTCTCACGGATTTCTCCTTTTCTACCCTCGCCAGCCCGGCAGTGTACCCTGTGCCCGAGTCGACCGGGAACCAGAGGAACCCGAGAAGGAACGTTCATCGAATCCTTACTCTTTCGTCGAGTTGTCCGGCAGGATGGCAGGCCAAAGGAGGCCGCACGCGCGGTGGAAGCAGAAGCGAGAATTGCGACGACCGGGAATCCCTACGGGGACCGATGGAAGGTGATGACCGCGGTCGGTGCCGGCGTCCTTCTGGCAACGGTCGATGGCAGCATCGTCAACGTGGCTCTTCCGACCCTGGTCCGTGCACTGGATACGCGATTTTCCGTCGTGCAGTGGGTCATTCTGGGCTATCTGCTGACCCTGACGGTGCTGCTTCTGACCGTGGGCCGCCTGGCCGACATCCTGGGAAAGAAGCCTCTCTACAACAGCGGGTTCGCGGTCTTCACGATCGGGTCGGTCCTCTGCGGAATCTCACCGAATGTCGAACTCCTGATCGCGTCACGGATTCTGCAGGGAATCGGCGCGTCGATGATCCTCGCCCTGGGTCCCGCGATCGTCACCGAAGCCTTCCCGGCTCGGGAACGGGGTCGGGCCCTGGGCGTGATCGGCTCGATCGGCTCGATCGGAATCGTGATCGGACCAGCGCTCTGCGGCTTCCTTTTGGAGACCTGGTCTTGGCATTGGATCTTCTTCGTCAATATTCCGGTGGGGATCGCGGGGATGATCCTGGTCTGGAGGTTCGTTCCGTCGTTGCGTGCTCCGGGTGGACAGCGTTTCGACATCGCCGGGGCCCTGGTCTTTTCCGCCTCGCTGCTCACCCTCCTGCTCGCTCTGACCCTGGGGCAGACGCGCGGGTTCACGGCCCCTGTGATTCTGGAGCTTTTCTCCGGCTTCGTCGTAAGCGGAGCGGTTTTCGTATGGATCGAGCTCCACGTCGCGCAGCCGATGATCGCGCCCCGGCTCTTCCGCAGTCCTGTCCTGGCGACGAACCTGTTCACCGGACTGGTCACCTTCGTCTGCGCGGCCGGCATCCTGCTGCTCGTTCCGTTCTATCTCGAGAACGTGTTGGCCTTCGATCCCAGGCGGACCGGACTGCTCATGTCCGCCGTTCCCGTCGCGCTGGGCATCTCCGCGCCCCTCTCCGGAATCGCCTCCGACCGATTCGGCTCCCGGCCACTCACCGTGATCGGACTCGCCGTTCTGGTCCTGGCGTACCTGGGACTGCGGACCGTCGATGCCACGACCGGCATGCTCGGGTTCGTGCTGCGCTTCGCCCCGGTCGGACTCGGAATGGGACTGTTCCAATCCCCCAACAACAGCGCGATCATGGGGACGGCGGCTCCCCGCGAGCTGGGAGTGGTCTCCGGACTGCTCGCGATCACGCGCACGCTCGGGCAAACGACAGGGATCGCGATCATCGGCGCGCTCTGGGCCGCGCGCACCCTCGCCCGGGGCGCCGGGCAGCTCGGAACCGACGCCACGGAAGCCGCTCCCGGCGCGCAGGTCCACGGTCTTCAAGATACGCTGGCGGTCGTCACCGCGCTGTTGGGGATCGCGCTTCTGGTGGGGATCTGGGCCTGGGCTCGCGAGCGCCGACGGAACGGAGACGTCACGGCAGACCTGTCCGGACGGCCTTCGCCCTGATAGGCTCCGGCCGAACGAACCAACTACTCATGCGAATCGCGATCGTCACACCCAATCCGGTCACCTTTCCCGGCGGCGCCGAAAAAGTCACGGCCGCTCTCGTCGACGTGCTCGTGACCGCGGGCTACGACGTCGAGGTCTTCGACCGCACCCGAATCGGGAAGGGCGAAGCGACACGGGGCCTGCTCCAGCCCAAGCTCTTCGGCGACTTCGTGCTGGCGCACCAATTGGGCAGTGCCTTCAATCGCGAGCGGGCGCGGTTCGACCTCGTCATCTGCAATGGGATGTTCGGCTGGAACGTGTCGGCCCCGCGCGTGATCGCGATCGCCCACGGAACGATCGGCGGGTACCTGCGGGCCACCGGCACCTCCGTCGGCCTCTTCGCCTATTTCAAGATGCGCACCCTCGACACGTGGTTCCACAACCTCAGCTTTCGGAACCGGACCGTGGTCGCGGTTTCGGGGCGGGCAGCCGAGGAATGCCGCGCCTACCACGGCGTCAAGCGCACCGCCGTGATCGGCAATCCCGTCGACATCGATCGTTTCGGCCCGGCGCCCGATCGGGTGGCATTGCGAAGAGCGCTCGGTTTACCGGAAGACGAGTTCCTCGGCCTCTACTGCGGTCGTCCGGTCTTCATGAAGGGCGTGGACGTGCTGCGCGAGCTGCTTCCGATGCTGCCCGCGGGACACCGCATGGTGGCCGCACTCCCGTCCGGTTCTGTCGACGCCCCCAATCTGATTGCCCGCGTCGGCGTCCCCCACGACGAGATGCCGGCACTCTACGCCGCGTGCGACTATCTGTTCTTCCCGACTCGCTACGAAGGCGCCAGCCTCGTCCTCGCGGAGGCGCTTGCTACCGGACTCCCCGTGCTGACCACGCGGGCGGGCACGGGAACCGATCTCGCTGGAGACGATCTTCTGGGACGCTTCATCCACGACGACGATCGGGCGGATCGGTATCGGGCGGACATCGAAGCGCTGGCCGCGGACCCGGCACTGCGGTCCGAGCTCGGAAACCGGGGACGCGACTGGATCCACCGGAATTGCTCACCGCAGGCTTTCGCGCATGCGTACCTCGAGTTGGTCGAAGCCGAGCTCACGGGCGCCGAGCTCACGGACGCCGACCGAGCCGGGGGTGAATCGCAGCAGCGTCACGGGCCAACGCGCTCCTGAACCCATGGCGGCCGGCGAGGTCAGCGCTTTTCGTAGAAGTCGTAGGTGTGCCGGTACGGGGTGTCGGTCACGTACCGCCATTGGTGATCCAACACCGGAACGGCGTGCCGATCGAACGCGCGGAGTGAGGTCAGCTCGTCGAGATCGAGCGGATCGTGCTCCGGAACGTCGTCCCATCCGATGACGAGAAGACCGCCCGGACGGAGGCGGGAGCGACACTGCCGAAACGCGGCCTCACACTGCTCCCGACCGTCGAGCCCCCAACCGTAGACTCCGTTGCAAAGGATCAGGTCGAAGCGTTCCTCCGGAACGTGTCGCTCGAGCTCTTCCAACGGCGCGACGAGGTGCTGGCGGGCGCCGTACTTGCGCTTCCTCGGGTCCACCTCGATGGTCCAAAAATCGATGCCCTCGAAAAAGTGCCGCTGATAGTGCCGGGTGTACCAATCGCAACCCACGAAGAGAACCGATCGCGCACCCCGGCCCAGGCAATAGGGGAAGATGATCGTCTCCAGGACGCGTCGATCCTCGTTCTCGATGGGAACGGTCCACCCGAGCCGTTTCCCGATGACCCGGCGAGCGAACCTCCAGTCGACGAGCATCCGCAGCAGGCTCTTCCAAGGCGGATCGGGAGGGGGATCTGCCCCGGCGGCTGTCCCTTCCTCCTCGTGCGGAGACACCACGCTCACCCGCCGACGCCGGAGCCGATGCGATCGAGGTCCGGCCCCAAGTCGAACATCGCGGTTCGTGCCTGCGGCCGTTGCGGCTGGCGCCAAAGCTGGAGCCACAGACGACGACTGGTCACGAAGTGACGCTTCCCGTCGATCACCGTGATCGAGCCGGCGGAGTTGATCGTGTGCACGCCGTCCGGGTAAGGGCCCTTCGGATCCGGCACGATGCGGAGCCGCGGCACTTCTCGATAGGACGTCGCGGTGAGCTCCACGATCTCGTTGATCGAAATCGCCCCACCGTAGGTCTGGGAGCAGTCCTGCGTCGGTCGATAGAGGCGATCCCCGATCCGGAAGGGACGCCCCGCCGGCCGGGTCGAGCGCACGTCCGAGCGTAGCGGATTCCAGGGGTGCGGGGTCCACGGCCCGTGCAAGGAGGGAGCCGACCAGGCAAACAGGTGCGTCCAATCGTCCCAATCGCTCCGGCCACAGAGCATCCACCAGGATCCTTCGTGCTGAAACAGGGTGGGATCGACCACCGGCACTCCCTCGAGCAGGACCGAGTCTTCGATCCAGCGATCGGGGAATCGGTCGGCGCGGAGCAGCATCACCCGTCCGGCCTCGTGCATCTCGGGGACGCACCACACCGTCCCTTCGTGCTCGAAGCAGTACGGATAGGACAGATGCGACCATGAACGGAGGACGGTGCGCGACACCGACACCGCCGGCTCGTCGATCCCCGACACCGCCGCGATCACCCCCCGACCATGCTGGTGCGATAGCGACTCGACAAGGACGACGGACCGTCCGTCGTGGATCAGAACGAACGGATCGGCCAGGGAGAGATTACGCCCCTGTCGGGGAAGCCACCGCGTGGACTGTGGCGGAAGAATCGACGCGATCCCGCCATCTTCACGATGCGCGGCTTCTGCGAGGTGCGGTCCGAGCCAGTGCTCGATGGAGCTCGCGATCACGCCCACGTTCCAATCCTGCTCCACGAACTCCTGCCCGACTCGGCGCCACAATCCCGAAAGCTCCCGGCGGCGCAGCTGCCAAAGCTGTCCGGCGCCGGCGGATCCCACCGGCAACGATCCGCCCGAGCCGACTTCGCGCGGTAGAGCAGCGACGAGCCCCCCCGTGCGATGGCCATTGGTGCGGAGCCTCCGGATGGCCAACGCCGGCCAGGTCTGAACCTGCTCGAGGACACGGCGCCGGGTCTTGCTCCAGGAGTGCCGGCGAACCAGGAACTCGCCGTCGACCAGCGTATCGCGGAGGATCCGGTCACGATCGCACCACCGTCGAACCAACGCCGCCCCGATGGTCGGCTCGTCATCGAGGGCGCGACCGACGTCGACCAGGCGCGGATCGAGCTCGAGCGACCAGACGCCCAGAGGCAGGTTCGGGAGAATCGAGGCCGGAATCTCGTCCGGGGAATCGCCGAAGACGAGCACGACCTCCAGCCCGAGTGGATTCGAGGGCGACATCGAAGCTTCGGACGGGAGCGAGACCGTTTCCACGCCCGGCTCGAGGCGGAGGAGATCCAGGGTACGCTGTTGCCACGGCTCGCGAGCTCCACCGAGCCAGCCCAATCGGATTGGATCCACCCCGATGCCCCTCGTTGGTGTGCCCTCCGCGAGGGCCGCCCCGTCTTCCCGAACGATTCGTCGAATCCCTGTCCCCGGAAATCGTATCACGGACCGCTCGGCGTGCCTGCCCCTCCACGATGGGTCATTTGCCCCGAATCGATGCCCGTCCGCCCGAAACCGGGCGTGGAGGTTCCCAGGCCGCCTCGGGGCCCGGCCCTTCCTTATAGAATGGGAAGATCCAAGCCGCGGACGCTCCGGGGGCGGGAAAGGACGGGTGAGTCGACAGAGGGAGGGCGGCGATCACCGCAATGACGCCGAGCGGTGGCGGATTCGACCGGAACCCACGCGGAGCGTGACCGCGCCTGGTACACTGGCCGGCCTGGCCAGGAGGTAGCACGTGATCTCTGAAAACATCCTCGAGCTTTCCCTGCGCGAGTTTCGTCGCACCAAGCAGCTCGCCGATCGTGCGATCGACCAGCTCACGGACGAAGAGATCTTCCGCCTCATGGAAACCGACGGCAACAGCGTCGCGATCATCGTCAAACATGTCGCAGGCAATCTGCGGTCCCGTTGGCGGGACTTCCTGACCACGGACGGCGAAAAGCCGGACCGCGATCGGGACTCGGAGTTCCTTCTGGACGCAGCGGACACTCGCGATGCGCTGCTGCAGCGGTGGGAGGAGGGTTGGGAGATTCTGTTCGCCGCTCTCTCACCTCTCTCCGAGTCGGACCTCACGCGCGAGGTCCGCATCCGTGGCGAAGGGTTGTCGGTGCTGCAGGCGATTCAACGGCAGATGACGCACTATGCATATCACGTGGGGCAGATCGTGCTGCTCGCACGGACGTGGCGCGGCTCCGCTTGGGAAACCCTCTCGGTAGCCAAGGGGCAGTCCCAAGCGTTCAATCGCGCACCCGAGTCCTACCTCACGGGTGGAACGGACAGCGAAGCGCGGTGATCCCCCGCCGGATGTTCCCCGGATCCGATCGCGCAACAGGGCTCGAAGCGGAGAAGCACCACATCCGACCGTCGCATCCCGACGACGCCGCTTTCACGATCGCGCTCGATGCGGGCGCGCTCAATCCGCGCGACACACAAAACCATTGCACAGATCCGAGCGACTGATTAGCATCTCGACATCGGTCCGCATGCCACCTTGAGAGAAGTACCCTCGGGTCGCATCCCCCCTCGCGGAACCCGGCGATCGTAGCCGCTCGAGTGAAGGGAGGGTGTTATGGACGCCCGCATTCGCGTTTCCGCCGTGCTTCTTTTCTTCTTCATTTGTCTGCCCGCTCAGGCCGGTGTTCTCAAGCGAGTCTCTGGAGAAGAGTTCGGCGACGTCGCTTGAGCGACCTGTCCAGAGGCGCGGTGCGCTCTCCGGGAGCTCGACGAAGAATACGGCGCTCAATTCATCCATATCGAGAACCACCTCAACGGGTCGATCGACCCATTCGCAACGGAAGAGACCGAGGCTCGGGCCACGCGCTATCACGTTACGTCCATCCCGCACGTAAGGATCGACGGCAAGCTCGACTACTCGCTGCCCGGTCTTTGTCCGGAGCACAAACTGCAATACGAGGAAGCGCTCGTC
>JAGQHR010000796.1 GCA_020431745.1 Candidatus Eiseniibacteriota bacterium | reverse complement strand
GAACTGCCCCGAGCTGGAGAAAAACGGGTCGAGGGGATCGAGGCTCTTCCAGACCGAGTTGAAGTAGTAGGAGCAGTGCCCCAACAGCATGAGGACGCCGACCAGACCGCGGAACTGGTCGATGAAGAGGAAGCGATCTTTCTTCTTCGCCGTCGTGGCCACGTTCTACCTGCCTTCCGGATGGATCGTTCGCGCGACGCGGAAGCCGACGATGTCGTCTTTCG
The DNA here is from genome assembly GCA_020431745.1 of Candidatus Eiseniibacteriota bacterium. GTDB lineage: Bacteria > Eisenbacteria > RBG-16-71-46 > CAIMUX01 > CAIMUX01 > JAGQHR01. The sequence continues at coordinate 2,108 of JAGQHR010000796.1, read as the reverse complement.
AACCCGGCCAGTAGGGGGCCCGCGACGCCGACCGGCAATCGCGCGCGAAGTAGTACCAGGAGCCGCCCCGAATCGCACGTTGGGCGCCGCCGGGAGGTCCGCCGGGATCGACGACGGCCGCCGTGCCCAGATCTGCGACGTACCAGTCCCAGCACCATTCCCAGACGTTGCCGTGCATGTCGTACAGATCGCCGGAGTTCGCCTGCTTGCTCATGACCGGATGCGTGGTCGCACCGGCGTTGCCGCAGTACCACCCGACGGCGTCGAGCGCCGGATCGATGCCGCAGGCTTCCTCGGTCAGATCGCCGCTGGAGAACGGAGTGGTCGTCCCGGCACGACAGGAGAGCTCCCACTCCGCTTCCGTGGGCAAGCGATAGCCGTCGGCCGCCTCGATCCAAGTCACGGCTCCGCCTTCGATCACGTACGCGGGCGTGAGACCTTCGACGACCGAGCGCGCGTTGCAGTACTCGACGGCGTCGAACCAGCTCACGCGCTCGACCGGCCGGTCCGCGCCGGAAAAGCGGGATGGGTTGGTCCCCATGACGGCCTCGTACTCCGACTGTGTGACTTCGTGAGGCGCGATGACGAACTCGCGGATCATCAGCACCGGATGCGGCGTCTCGTCCCCATCCCGTCCCGGCTCGTCCGCGGCGCTGCCCATGGTGAAGAGCAGCCGGCCGACGGCCGGGCCGGACGCCGAATCGGTCTCCACGACGCCGTGGTGGCCGTCGCCGAAGCGGAAGGAATGCGTGTAGGAACCGGCCTCCAGAGCAGTCTGGAACCGGAAGAGCGCCCCTTCCTCATAGGTCGTCGTGACCGCCGTCATGTCGTGGGTGACATCCCCGATCTGCACCTGGGCGATGCTCGGCGGATCTCCGTCCCCGTCCTGATACGTCACCTCGAACGTGAAGAGAGTCCCGGAGAGCCCCGCATCGGGAGAGACGGACCCCGCCCGAAGCGTCGGAGGCACGTTCCCGACGGGCGTGAGCCCGACGGCGACGTTGGAGATCGCGGACCAGTTTCCCGCGGCGTCGGCGGTGCGGAGCGCGAACCGATACTCGGCTCCGGGCTGCAGATCGGTCACGAGGAAGCTCTCGCTCGAACCGCGAAGAGCCGGGGCCGGTTCACCGGTCGCCTCGGTGGCCGAATCCCAGGGGAACGCCTCCTCCCCGGAGCCCGCGACGTACCGGACGTCATAGATCGCCGCACGTCCGGTCAACCGATCGTCGCCCGGAGCGTGCCAGGCGAGGAGCACCGAGGTGGAATCGACGCCCCGAGCCGACAGGTCGCTCACGGGCGCGGGCGCGATCTCGTCGGCGAAAGGACCGGGCCCGTCCAGGACCAACAGGCCTTCGTCGCGGTCGCTCACGACGATCACGCCCGACTTCGCGACGGCGATTCCGGTCGCGTAGCTCGTGACGACCGTCCCCAGCGGGACGGGATCGGAGGGATTCCGGACGTCGACGATGTGAACTCCGCCATCCTGCGCGGCGAGGAAGGCCACCCCGTCCCGGACGACGATCGCACGGCACCGTCCGGGGAGATCGAGATGAGCCACGTAGTACGGCACCGGAACCGCGGGGCTGCCTTCGATCCGGCACTCCATCACCGCGAGCCCGTTGTCGCCGTCGGCCAGGAACGCGTGGTTCCCGACGACGTCGACGCCGCTGGCATCCCCCTCGGTATCGCAGGACGAGACGACCCCGACCGCACCGAGGACGCGGTTGCGGACGTCGAGGACCGCGATCCCCAGCTCGTCATCCGCCACGTAGGCGAATCCGTCCTTGGCCACGACGGAGCGGGCGTATCCACGCGTCGACGAGAACACCCCGTTGTAGCGCAGGAGCCCCGGCACCTGTGGATCCGACTCGAAGATCCGCAGTCCCTTCCAGCTCTCCGCGAGATAGACCACATACGGCTCCGCGGGATCGTCGGGCACCGCGATGAAGAGGCCGTTGCCGTCGACTGCCGTCGTGCCCTGGTGGAAGGAAAGGGGATGGTGCGGATCGGTCACATCGTAGGTGGTGATCCCCTCCGTCCCTTCCACGACGAACGCGATATCCAGCACCTGGCCCGCCTGGGAGGTGCTCGCGACCTTCACCGACTCC
>JAGQHR010000795.1 GCA_020431745.1 Candidatus Eiseniibacteriota bacterium | reverse complement strand
TAGATCAGGAAGTCCGAACAGAAGGATGGGTGCGGGATGTCGGCAGCTTCTCTCGGTTCCTCGAAGCGGTAACTTTCTCTCACGGTTCTCCGATCAACATCTCTTCCGTCGCCCGCGAGTGTGAAGTCCGTAGGAGCACGGTTGCAGGATATCTCGAAGTCCTGGAGGACATGCTGCTCTGCTTCCAGCTCCCCGTCTTTTCACGTCGCGCGGGCCGTTCGACGGCGTCTCACCCGAAGTTCTACCTGTTCGACTCAGGTGTCTTCCGATCGCTCCGACCCCGCGGCCCGCTCGATCGCGTGGAGGAGATAGAAGGGGCTGCTCTGGAAGGGCTGGTCGCGCAGCACCTAAGGGCCTGGAACTCCTACCGGGGAAGGCGAAACCAACTTTCCTACTGGCGGACGCGAAGCGGAAGCGAAGTCGACTTGATCGTCTACGGCGAGGATGGCTTCTTTGCGATGGAGGTCAAGAACAGTGCGACCCTCCATCCGGCAGATCTCCGCGGGCTGAAGGCGTTCGGAGAGGACTATCCGGAGGCCCGACGCATGCTCATCTATCGCGGAAACGAGACGCGCGAAGTCGACGGCATCCGCTGTGTCCCCTGCGAGAGGTTCCTTGCCACGCTGACGCCCGAAGTCGTGGATCTCTCCACGCTGGCCTGAACGCTCTCGTCGCCGATCCCGAACGAGCGTCGAGCGCTGTTTGCTCGGGGCGCTCGGGGGAACAACGACAGGAGCGCAGGCGAACCCAACGCACAGGCAATCCAGCCATAAATCATTGTAACTAGGCAGTTTGCGACCAGTCCCGATCCGCCACTTGACAGGATTATGCAGTTTCGCATAATGCAGAGTTGCATAATGTTGTTCGTGAATCGAAAGTCCGAGCTGGAACGCTTGGACCAGCTCGTTCGCCGTCCCAGTGGCGGTCTCGCCGTGGTTTACGGGCGGCGACGACTGGGCAAGACCCGCTTGCTGATCGAGTGGGTGGCCCGGCATGGCGGGCTCTATACCGTCGCAGACCGGTCATCGGCCCGTGTGCAAATGCAGTACGTCGCGCAGGCCGTGTCTTCTGTTCTACCTGGATTCGCGGATGTCGAGTACCCGGACTGGGCGACACTGCTGTCCAGACTCGCCCGCGAGGCCAAATCCCAACAGTTCCGCGGTCCGATCGTCTTCGACGAGCTTCCCTACCTCGCCGAGTCGTCTCCCGAGCTTCCCAGCGTCCTCCAGAGATGGATCGATCACGACGCGAACGATGCCTCTCTGATCGTCGCGATTGCCGGTTCGAGTCAACGGATGATGCAAGGACTGGTCCTCGCCGAGTCCGCTCCTCTCTTCGGCCGGGCCTCCGAGATGCTCCAAATCAGGCCCTTGGAAGCCTCGTACCTTCGCGAGGCCCTCGGGATGGAGAATCCGCGGCACATCATCGAGGCGTACGCCGCCTGGGGCGGAGTACCCAGGTACTGGGAGCTCGCCGACGGCCTAAGTGGATCGACGCTGGCGCACGTCGAGCATCTGGTCCTCGACCCGCAGGGTCCGCTTCACCGGGAACCGGATCGACTCCTTTTGGAGGAAACACCCACGGCAGCGGACACCCGTCCCATCTTTGACGCGATCGGCGCAGGAGCCCACCGAGTGTCCGAGATCGGATCGCGAGTCGGTCGACCCACGACATCGATGGCTCGCCCCCTCGGTCGACTCGTCGAGATGCAACTCATTCGCAGAGAAGTCCCTTTTGGCGACTCCGAACTCCGCAACAAACGGAGTCTCTATCGGATCGACGACCCGTTCTTCCGCCTCTGGTTTCGGGTCGTCGCCCCGAATCGCGCGCGGCTTGCGGTCAGCTCGAGGGACATGCGGAGGGCCCTGCTGGCGCGCCACTGGGAAGGGCTCGTCTCGATGGCTTGGGAAGAGCTGTGTCGCATGAGCCTGCCACATCTCGACTCGCGGGCACGTCTCGGGAAGGCTGGGCGATGGTCCGTTGGGCTTCGATGGTGGAAGGGACGAAACGACCCCGAGTGGGACGTCGTCGCCGAGACCGCCGACCGCGACCATCTACTCCTCGGAGAGGTGAAGTGGAGCTCCAAGCCCTTCAGCAAGTCCCGCATAGAAGCGTTGGTCGCCGAGCTGGGCTCGAAAGTCCCGCCCCCCATCACCGCGGAGTACCGAGTCAAACGCGCACTCTTCGTCCCCGAGTTGGCCAGCGGCGTCGAACGCGAATGGAACGGCGTCGTCGTCGTGACCGGAGATGACGTCCTGGGGAGCGCGCGGCCAGCGAAGTAGCAAACACGAGTGAGATTCCGTGGCGGCACCCCGGCCGGGAGGGCGCACTGAA
>JAGQHR010000794.1 GCA_020431745.1 Candidatus Eiseniibacteriota bacterium | reverse complement strand
CTCTCGGATCCGCAGGACATCATCGGCAAGACCGACTACGAGCTGGGCTGGGCGGAGCAGGCGGATCTGTACCGCGCCGGCGACCGGAAGGTGATGGAAGGGGGAATCGACCTCCTCAACCTCGAGGAGCCGCAGTCCCGCACCGATGGGACGGTGGTCACCCTGCTGACCAGCAAGGTGCCGCTCCGGAACGAGGCGGGGGAGCTCCTGGGAATCCTCGGGATCTACGCCGACATCTCCGATCGCAAGGCGGCGGAGGCCCGCCTCCACCTGCTGAGCGCGGCTCTGGAGGCGACGTCATACCCGATCGTCATCACCGACGCCTCGGGCATCATCTCCTGGGTCAATCCGGCGTTCACGGTGCTCACAGGGTACTCGCGCGAAGAAGTGATCGGAGCGAACCCGAAGATGCTGAAGTCCGGAGAGCACTCCCCGGAGTTCTACCGCGATCTCTGGGCGACGATCCGCCGCGGCGAGATCTGGCGCAGCGAGTTCGTCAACCGCCGGAAGGACGGGACGTTGTACACGGAGGAAGGCACGATCACGCCGGTTCGTGACGAAGCCGGCCAGATCAGTCACTTCGTGGCCGTGAAACAGGACATCACCGAGAAGAAGCTGCTGCAATCGCAGCTCGCGCAGGCGCAGAAGCTGGAAGCCATCGGCCAGCTCGCGGCCGGTATCGCGCACGAGGTCAACACGCCCACCCAGTTCATCGGGGACAACACGAACTTCCTGCAGACGGCGTTCGGTGACTTGATCCGGTGTCTGGAGCGGATCGAGGAGATCGCGGGAGCCGGGGAGGGAGGAGATCCCATTCCGGCAGCGGGCGAGATCCGTGCGGCCCTGAAGGAAGCCGACGTCGAGTACCTGCAGGAGGAGATCCCGCGGGCGATCACGCAGACCCTCGAGGGTATCGATCGAGTGGGGACCATCGTCCGCGCGATGAAGGAGTTCTCGCACCCCGCCACGGAGAAGGTCGCGACGGATCTCAACCACGCGATCGAGACGACGTCGATCGTGGCCCGCAACGAGTGGAAGTACGTGGCGGAGCTCGAGCTGGATCTCGATCCTTCGATGCCGCAGGTCGAGTGCGTCCCGGGCGAGATCAACCAGGCGATCGTGAACATGATCGTGAACGCGGCTCACGCGATCGCGGACGCCGTCGGCACGTCCGGCGCCAAGGGCCGGATCACGGTCTCGACCCGCAGTCTACCCGGCGAGATCGAGATTCAGGTTCGAGATACCGGCACCGGGATGAAGCCGGAGGTCCGCGACCGGGTGTTCGATCCGTTCTTCACCACCAAGGCCGTCGGTCGCGGCACGGGGCAGGGCCTCACCATCACCCACGACGTCGTCGTGCGCCGGCACGGCGGCACGATCCGTGTCGAGTCCGAGCTCGGACAGGGCACGACGTTCATCCTGCGCTTGCCCGTATCCGGGGTGGGGGCGGAGCAGCTCGCCTCGGGCTGAGCGGGCCGGCTCCGTCCCGACACGGTCCTACTCCGTCGTCGGTCGACCCGGCGCGAACCACCGGAACACCGCGGGAATCACCAGCAGCGTCAGCACCGTGGACGTCACGAGTCCGCCCACGACCACGGTCGCGAGCGGTCGCTGCACCTCGCTTCCCGTGCCGTGGGAGGCGAGCAGGGGGACGAGCCCGATCGCCGTGGTGAGCGCCGTCATCAACACCGGCCGGAGACGTCGACACGCGCCGTCGATCGCGGCCATCTCCCGCCGGGCCCCGTCGCGTACGAGCTGGTTGAGATTCGAGACGAGCACCATGCCGTTCTCCAGCGCGATCCCGAACAGCGCGATGAACCCGACCGAGGCCGGCACCGAGAGGTTCTGCCCCGAGATCGCGAGCCCCGCGATCCCTCCGACCAAAGCCAGCGGGATGTTCAACAGGATGAGCGACGCGCTCTTCGCGCTGCGGAAACTCGCGAACAGGAGCAACACGATGAGCAGCAGCGTGGCGGGGACCACCACTGCGAGTCGACGGTTCGCCTCCTGCTGGAGGCGGAACTGTCCGCCCCACGTGACGAGCGTGCCGGCCGGCAGATCGACCTCGGCCCCGAGGCGTTTTTCGGCCTCCGCCACGAACGTCCCGATGTCGCGGTCCACCACGTTGCACTGGATCGTGATGAACCGCTGGCTGTTCTCCCGCGTGATCTGCCGCGGTCCCACGATCTCTTCCATCGTGACGAGCGCCTCGAGCGGCACGGAACCACGGTTCGGGGTGGGGACCAGGATCCGCCGGATCGCCTCCGGTGTATCGCGCGTGGGCTTCTCGTAGCGCACGAGAATGGGGAAGTGGCGCACGCCCTCGAACACGTGG
>JAGQHR010000793.1 GCA_020431745.1 Candidatus Eiseniibacteriota bacterium | reverse complement strand
CCGCCACTGGAATGCGCGGCGGGCTGCGTTTCCCGGCCGGTGCGGGATCCGGAAGCTCGTCCCATCTCCCGGGAGATCTCTTGACTCACATAAGAGCAGCAAGGTACGAGATCGTCCTCATAGGCCCCGTCAGAGCCGGGAAGACCACTGTTGGCCAACTCGTCGCCGATCGCTTAAGTCTGCCTACATGCTCCATGGACGACGTTTGTCAGAGGTACTACAAGGAGGTCGAGGAATCGACTCGGCTGGAATGCGAGAAAATCAAGCAAGAGGTCAAAGGTAGCGACGTGGTTCGCGCGTTTGCGGCGATGGCTCCACTGATCGCGCACGCCGTCGAGCGTTTGTTCTCCGATTACCGCGACTGCGTTTTTGACATGGGAGCCGGGCATACGGTCCTCGAGGGCGAGTACATGGCGCGAATAGCCCGAGTACTCGATCCATTCCCGAACGTGATTCTGTTGACGCCCTCCCCTAGCAAGTACGAGTCGGTAGTCATCCTCCAAGAGCGTTTGAGTTGGCCATTCCAGCGCGAGCTCAATGAGACCTTCGTGAGGCACTCGGCCAACTACGACCTGGCGAAGAGGATTATCTACACGAAGGGCCTGACACCTGGCGAGACTTGCGATGAGGTAGTGCGCAAGTGTCTCAGATCGGTCTGAGCCGGCGCGAGGAAACGCAGCGATTCATTCCGCCATTTCCGCGTTCGACCGATATCGGCAAGTACGACTACGGTAGGGCCGTGGGTCGAGGACTGCCCTCCTAGCCCTGCTCCCACTCTATCGAGCGATCGTGAATCTGCGCGTGCCGGTGGTCGTTCGTCCGTCGTGCGTCGCCCGGAGACGGGCGAAATAGGTTCCGGTCGCGAGTCGATTCCGAGTCAGGTCGACACGATGCTCTCCCGCGGCCTGAAGGCCGTCATCCAAGACGGCAAGGCGTCGTCCGTCGAGCGAGAACAGCTCTAGCTGTGTCCGTGTGGCTTCATCGAGGCGGTAGGAAATCGAGATCGGACCGTTCGACGGGTTCGGTGAGACGAATAGCTCGATCCCGTCCGCGATACCGGTCGCACCCGGAATCGACGCCGGATCGAGGAACTCGAAGGCGCCCATGTCGGGTCCGTCCCCCGCGTACTCTCCGAGGCTCAGATCGATCACGACCTCGCCGTCGATCTCCAGGAAGTCGGTGCCGGCGTCGATGCAAGGCGAGTCCGGCGACAGATGGAAACCCTCGTCAGGTCCCGGGTTCACGAAGCGCGGATCCTCCGAGATATTGCCCTCCAACCAGAAGATCGTTCCATTGCCCTGCGTGAGGATTCCGCTCTGCCCCCCGGCCACGTTGCAGAAGGCGACCGAGACGGAGTCGGCGTCGAAGCTGCCGTCGAAGGCGATCTCCTGGGGAGAGTCGTCCCACAGGATCGAGTTGACGAATCGCGGCCAGGCGCGTCCGAGACACTGCACTCCGCCTCCGATGAACGTGGCGGAGTTCTCCGCGATGGTCGAGCTCACGATGACTGGCTGGGATCCGCCGGAGCAGAACAGTCCACCGCCGTGTCCCGACAGGTTGGTCGTGCTCCCGGCCGTGTTGCCGGTGATCCGCACCCGTTCGAATCGCGGGCGGCTCTGTCCTCCGCAGAAAACGCCTCCGCCGGAGGGCGAAGACGGGACGGTCGTGGTCGCGACGTTCCCGCGGATCGCGACATCGCTGAGGAGCGGGTCGCAGTAGAAATAGAAGTAGCAGCCGCCTCCGTTCTCCGCGTGGTTGTTCTCGATGACGACGGAACGCAACGTGGGGCTGCAGTAGCCCGAGCATCGCAAGCCGCCACCGGTTCCGGTCAAGGTCGTGCTGTTGTCCCGGATCACGACCTCCTCGATGAGGGGGCTCGCGTGGTCTGCGCAGTGAATGCCGGCGCCCCCGGTCGCTTGGTTTTCGCTGACGATGAGGTGTCGGAGGGTGGGGCTGGCCGCGACGCACGCGATTCCGCCGCCGTAGTCGTGGTTGCCATTCGTGACCGTGAAGCCGAGGAGCACGGCGTCTGCGCCCTCTCCGTCATCGAAGGTGACGACGGCGCCCTGTCCGCCACCGTCCAGAACCGTCTGTTCGATGAAGGCGGGGTTCTCTGTCTCCAGATACCTGCTAGCGACCGTGATCGCCTTGCCGTGGAAGTCGAGGTTCTCGAAGTAGAGTCCGGATTCGACCAAGACGACGTCCCCATCCAGAGCGAGGTCGATTCCGGCCTGGATCGTGGGTTGGTCGACCGGGATTTGGATGATGTTGCCGTCCGCGCGCGCGGCCACGAACAGACAAACACCGATCATCCCGGAGCATCGAAGGAGCGTTCT
>JAGQHR010000792.1 GCA_020431745.1 Candidatus Eiseniibacteriota bacterium | reverse complement strand
AGGCATGTGCCGGATGCGCGCGCAGGGCGCCCAATTCTTCTGTCTCGCCTGTCGGGCCGCCTTGGAAAACGCGATTCTGAATCCTGCAGAAGACTTGCCCTAGTCTAACTGGTCTCCGATCGCGTCTCTCCGGAGCATGTCTACGGAGAGACGCAGCCTTTCCGCGTCAGGGTTGTTCCGGGTCCGCGAATCGGCCAACCAACACGCCCGAGACGTTCCAGGAGCTGAAGGCGCTGCCTTCGCGTTCTCCCAGCGGGATCGCGACCTGGATCCGGTGCCGGCCCGGCACCAGCCCTGCGAGCGGCACGACGTACGGGCTTACGGTCGTGCCCGGGCACCATCCCGAACGGCTGAAGTCCGAGGAGGAGATCCCGTTCCAGAAGTTGCCCGAGGAGGGGTTGTTCTCTCGGAATGTCCCGCAGTCGCTGCGCCACGGCACGAAGGACGAAGCGACCTGTCCGTCGAGGAGGATCGTGTTCACCTTCGGATTGAACTCGTCGCCTCCGCCCCATCCTCCGTGTCCGGTCGTGATGTAGCGTAGCTGCAAGTCCTCGATCCCGTTCGGTAGATCGAACTCTGCCGAGAGCGAGTCGCTGCCGAAGAGCGTGCCGTAGTTTTGCCCCGACATCTCCATCGCGTTGACGGTGTTGAAGAGCGGCAGGGTGAAGCGCCGAGCGGGAGGCGTTTCGCTTTCGACCTGCTCGCCGGGGAAGTAGCGCAGCCGGAGAGTGACCTTGTGTCCACCCTTGTCATAGTTGCCGATGAACGCGCCGATCCAGACCGATCCCTGTAGGCTGCCCGCGAGATCCGTGACGTCCATCACGTACCGCGCCTCGTCCGCCCACTCCAATCCGCGCACTTTCGAGCGGCTGTTGAAAGCTCCGACCCCGAACGGAGTGATGAAGCGGATGAGCTCGAGCGGAGGGAGGTAGTCCTCGGTGGCCGCGATCCCCTGGTACGCGCCGTTCTGCAGATCGAGCGCGGGCAGCGCTTCGACCCCGTCCCGGAGTCCGTCCAGATAGGTGTGCGTCCGATCGGTGGGGATGAGGAAGATCGACCCGGTTCGGTCGTACGCGTCGCCGTTGGACACCTCGACGAGCTCGGCCAGGATCATGGTTTCATCGTCGACTTCCGGAAGCGTGACGCGCCGCACCGCGACTGTTCCTTTCGAGTAGTGGAACACCGCGCCGGAGTCGGACTCTGCGGGGTTGTGGATCTCGTTGCCGAAGCTGAGCTGGACTTCGTCGAAGACCGTGATGGTGGTGACATAGCTGTCGGTGATCCGGGCGCGATACTCGGCGGAATCGACCTCCTCTCCCCAGTCCGCAGGGCGGAACGGCTGCGGCTGTTCCGAGAGAAGCTGCGCGACCGCCTGCGGATCCGTCTCGATCCGCTCCGCCAGGAGGCCGGACGATCCGTTCTGCACGAGCTTGAGGATGAGACCGCCTTCCGCGGCCACCGACGTCGTCGGAGATCCGGTGATTCCCACGTCGCGTATGAGCCAGACCTCGATCTTGTTCGAACGGATCTCCGTCGTCGCCTTGATGCATTCGTGTCCGAGGATGGTCTCCCGCTCGTCGGTCATCGCGAGCGGCGGCAAGCTGTCGAGAGCGGTCATGACCGTACACCGCGAACCGTCCGGGAGCTTGGCCGTCTGGATCGTGCGTCGGGCGCCGAAGTCGAAGTAGGAAAGCTCCTGCGGCGCCATCGCGATCGGTGTTCCGGTGGGAACCTCATAGAGACGGGACAATCCGTCCTGCTGGATCAGCACCCGCTTGGCGGCGCCTTCCACCTCTTCGCCTTCGGAGATCCGATGGTAGACGACCGCACCGGAGTTTTCGGCCCGGACGGACCCAGGCAGCGACCACACCATCACGCCCAGGATCATCGCCGTACACCGTGCAAACGAGATCGTACGCACCGAACCTCCTCTGCGTTTCGTGCGCCGGCGCGCTACGCGCCGTGCTCGTCCAGCTCCAACGCGGCCTGGATCAGCCCCAGATGCGAGTACGCCTGCGGATGATTCCCGAGTGCGCGTTTGGTCCGGGCGCCGTATTGCTCCGAGAGCATCCCCGTCCGGCCCGCCAAAGCCGCCATATCCTCGAAGAGCGCTCGTGCGTCGTCGATCCGTCCAACCCGGAGGTAGGACCGGACCAGCCACGAGGTGCAGATGTGGAAGCCACCCTCGAAACCGGGGAGGCCGTCGTTTCGGTGATACCGGTAGACGACCGGTCCCAGACGCAGCTCGCTCTCGATCGCCTCGATCGTGCTGCGGAAACGGTCGTCATTCGGCTCGAGCAGTCCGCACAGCCCCAGGGTCAGTGCCGCCGCGTCGAGA
>JAGQHR010000791.1 GCA_020431745.1 Candidatus Eiseniibacteriota bacterium | reverse complement strand
TCGCCCGCCGGGTGGGAACGCTTTCCGGTGGCAACCAGCAGCGGCTCCTGGTCGGACGGGAGCTCGGGCGGGATCCGGATCTGCTGGTCGCGGTGCACCCGACGCGGGGCGTGGACATCGCCGCGACGCGCTTTCTGCACGCACGCCTGCTCGCGGTTCGTGCGGAGGGCAAGGCGATTCTGCTGGTGAGCGCGGATCTCACCGAGCTCCTCGCGCTGTCGGATCGGGTGGCGATCCTCTACCGCGGCCGCATCGAGTATCAGGCCGAACGGGCCCAGGTCGAACTCGCGCGCCTCCATCGGGCGCTTTTGGGACTCGGCGCCGAGGGAGGCGCGGCATGAGCGGCAATCCCGAGCCCGCGCCCCTGGTTTCCGTGGCGCCGTGGTGGCTGCGCGGCCCCGCCTGGGTCCGCGAGCTGCTTCCGGGTTTGCTCGCGATCATCGTGGGGCTCGCGCTCGCCGGATTGCTTTCCGCCCTCCTCGGCGTGGCACCGACCCGTTTCTACGCGCTGCTCTTCACCGGAACACTGGGATCCGGCTTCGGGATCGGCCAGGTCCTCTATCGTGCCACGCCGTTGATCTTCACGGGTCTTTCCGTCGCCTTCGCCTTCCGGGCCGGACTCTTCAACATCGGCGCGGAAGGACAAATGGCGGTCGGTGCGCTCGCGATGGCCTGGGCGGGCGCGCTGCTGCCGTGGCCGCCCTTCGTGGGGGCGGTCGTGGCGCTCTCGGCGGGAGCCGTGGGAGGGGCGCTTTGGGGCGCGATCCCGGGTGTTCTGAAAGCGCGGACGGGGAGCCACGAGGTCATCGTCACCCTGCTCCTCAACTTCGTCGCCTTCGCGCTCGTCAACTACGTGCTCGTGCAGGCGCTGGCCCTACCGGAGACGGTGCGCACGCAGGAAGTGGCCGAGGCGGCTCGACTCGTGCGTCTGGACGCGTGGCTGCCGGCGCTACGTGGGAGCCCGGTCAGCCTGGCGCTCTTCCTGGGGATCGCGGGGGCGATCTTCCTCGAGATCTGGATCGGCCGGAGCACCGCCGGCTTCTCGCTTCAGGTCCTGGGAGAGGGATTGCGGCCCGCCCGGTACGCCGGCCTTTCGGTGGAGCGCGGGCTCACGCTCGCGATGACGGGGGCGGGTGCGTTGGCCGGTCTTGCGGGCGCGGGCTTCGTGCTCGGTTTCAAGCACTACTTCGAGGAAGGACTGACGAGCGGAGCCGGTTTCCTCGGGATCGGGGTGGCGCTGCTGGCGCGAAATCGTCCCGTGTGGATCCTCCCTTCGGCGCTCTTCTTCGGAATGCTCTCCTACGGAGGGTTCGTCGTGAACCGGCTCGTCCCGCGTGAGCTGCTCGATGTCCTCCAGGCGATCATTCTCCTGCTCTTCATCCTCTTCGATCGCGCGATCGCCGCGCGGGGGACGCGCTGATGGACGCCACGTTCGCCGCCGGTCTCGGGCTCGCGTTCTTCGCCCAGGTGCTGCGCATCTCCGTGCCCTACGCGCTGGCCGCCGTCGGGGGCGCGTTCTCGGAGCGCGGAGGGGTCGTCAACATCGCGCTGGAAGGGATCCTCCTGATCGGCGCCTTCGGCAGCGCGGTCGTTGCACTCGCGACGGGGCACGCCTGGTTGGGCGTGGTGGCCGGCGTGGCGGCTGGGGTCGCGGTGGCCGCCGTCCACGCGCTCGTGACCGTGGTCGGCAAGGCCGATCAGATCCTCTCGGGTCTGGCGCTCAACCTCTTCGCGCTGGGTGCGACGCGCGGGCTTCTCAAGATCCTGTACGACAGCGCGAGCAACTCCCCACGGGTGGACGGCATCGATCCGCTCCGCGGCCTGACGGGGGGAGTGTGGAGCGTCCTTCTCAATCCGCTCTTCCTGGTCGCGGTGCTCGTGATCCTGATCGGACAACACCTGCTCTTCCGCACCAGCTTCGGGCTCGCGTTGCGTGCGGCCGGCGACGGCCCACGCGCTCTCGACGGAGCCGGCACCTCCGTCGTGCGGACGCGTATCCTCGGAGTTCTTCTTTCCGGGGCGTTCGGAGGGCTGGGCGGAGCCTGGCTGCTCATGGAACAGCACAGCTTCACCGACGGCATGTCGAACGGACGGGGATACATTGCGCTCGCGGCGATGATCGTCGGGAAGTGGCGTCCCCTGGGAGCCGCGGCCGCCTGCCTCCTCTTCGGAGCGGCCGAAACCCTGCAGATCCGCATTCCCGGTGACATCCTGCCGACACAGCTCTTGCAGGCGTTGCCCTATCTGCTCACCATCATCGTGCTCGCGGGTTGGATCGGACGGGCGACGCCGCCGCGCGCCGTCGGAGTGCCGTACGAGCGAGAGAAGGGGGATGCATG
>JAGQHR010000790.1 GCA_020431745.1 Candidatus Eiseniibacteriota bacterium | reverse complement strand
CAGCGGCGCGAACGTGTTGTCGACGACGAGCCGGGCTCCGCAGCCGTGGGCGATTTCGGCGAGCCGCGGGATGTCGGCCAGCACGAGCGTCGGGTTCGACAGCGTCTCCACATAGAGAGCGCGCGTCGACTCGCGGCACGCCTCCCGCACTTCCTGCAGATTCGCGATGTCGACGAAGCGGACATCGATGCCAAAACGCCCGGCCAGCACCCGCGAAGCGAAGGCGTAGGTGCCGCCGTAGACCGCGCGGCTCATCACCAGTCGATCGCCCGGCTTCAGGAGCTGCATAAGGGTCGCCGAGATGGCGCCCATCCCGCTCGCCGTCGCATAACCCGCCTCGGTGCCTTCCATCGCGGCCAGCTCCCGTCCCAGGGCGAGCACGGTCGGGTGGATGTGCCGGCCGTAGAGGAAACAGCCCTCCTGCGCACCCAGATACCCATGGAAGAGATCCGGCAAAGTATGGGCCTCCAGCACGGTGAACGTCGTGCTGGCCTCGATCGACAGGTTGACGCCTCCGTATTCGCCGAAGTCATGCCGGTGGTTCGCCATCGCGGCAACCGGGTCGAATCGTTCCTGCATCAGAGCACCTCCTACGTCCGGGTTCCCCGGAACAAGGGCACCTTCCGTCCTGCGCCTGGCGGACTACCGACGATGACCGCCGCGATGACCAGCTGGGCGATCGGCCGCCGCATGCCGAAAAAAGCATCCGTCCGTGGTCCCGATCGAAGCGACTCGTGGGATTCGCGGACGGCCCCTTTCAAGGATTATCGGCCTTTCCATTCGGCAATCACGCGAATAGACTTCCGCTTGGGGCAATGGAGAGGGCAATGGACCGAACAGATTTCGATATTCTGAGCGTTCTACAGAATAATGCTCGCCTGTCCAACAAGGAGCTGGCGGGCCGGATCGGGCTCGCCCCGTCGTCCTGTCTGGAGCGGGTTCGGCGCCTGCGGCAGTCCGGGGTGCTGCGGGGCTTCCACGCCGATGTCGCCCCGGCAGCCCTGGGCATCCGGATGGAAGCGCTGATCGCGGTGCGGCTGCGTCAGCACTCCCGGGCATCGATCGATTCGTTTCTCGCCCACCTGCGGGGGTTGCCCGAGCTGATCGCCTTCTTCCATCTGGCGGGAGCGGATGACTTCCTCGTCCACGTCGGGGTACGGGACGCCGACCATCTCCGCGACCTGGCGCTCGACGCCTTCTCGGCGCGGCCGGAGGTGGGGCACATCGAGACGTCGCTCATCTTCTCGAGCGAACGCCGGCCGCACCTCCCGTTCCTTCGGACGGTCAGCCCAGGTGGCGATCCTTGACCAGCGCGAGGCGGGGGCGTCCCGTCTCTTCCGTGGCCTGCTTGCCACGGGACGTTCCGGCGAAGAGGTCCAGATAGACGGCCTCCGTCGCTTCGACGATCCGATTCCAGGAGTAGTGTTCTTCCGCGTGCTGCTTGCAGCTGCGCGCCACCGCTTCGACCCTTCCGGGATTCGCGATGAGCGCACGCAGCTGTGCTTCCAGGTCGTCCACGTCCCGCGTCTTGAAGCTCACCGCGCAGTCGTGCACCACTTCCATGTTCTCCGGGATGTCGCTCACGAGCACGCACTTCCCGTGCGAGATCGCTTCGATCAGGGAGATCGAAAGCCCTTCCAGAATCGACGGCTGTACGACCATGTACGCGTTGGTCCACAGCTCGTCGAGCAGGTCACCGTAGACGTACCCCAACATGTGGATGCGCTCGTCGTTGCCGCGGATCCGCATCAGCGAATCGACGTAGCCGTCGCTGAAGCTCGAGCCACCCGCCATGACCAGATGCATGTCGGTGTCGATGCGGGTGAACGCTTCCAGCAGGTAGTGGCATCCCTTCTCGGGCACCAACCGTCCCACGAACAGGAGATAGGGATGCTTGTCGAGACCGTACTTCTTGATCTTGTTCGGCGGGCGATGGATCCCCGGGTTCGCGCCGTTCGGGATCATCACCGTCTCAACCCCGTACTTGGAGTCGAAGTAATCCTTCAGAGTCTTCGAAACCACGATCGTGCGGTGCGGGAACTGCACGGCCGGTCGCTCGCACAAACGGAGGAACCAGGTCGCGAACTTCCCCCACTTGCCTCGCTCCCAGTCCAGGCCGTGTACCGTCACGACGGATTTGGCGCCTCGAATCCGCGGCAGGTTGGAGAAGACAGACGGCCCCAACGCGTGGTAGTGGACCAGATCGTACCCCTGGGCCACCGCGTGTGCCGTGCAGAAGAAGCAGTGCGAGATGGCATCGAGATGCTTCGTGTTGATGCTCGGAAACCGGTGCAGCTCCACGCCCCGGTAGCCGCCGGTATGGTGCGTGTAGTGATAGCGGCTGTAGACGTG
>JAGQHR010000789.1 GCA_020431745.1 Candidatus Eiseniibacteriota bacterium | reverse complement strand
ACTTCCGGCCGGTCCGCCGGAGGGATCGCCACCGCGCGCGGCGGACCCGAGATGTGATGCTCGCGTCCGGTCTCGGACCCGACGCCGTCTTCCGGACCCAGATCGACCCCGTCTCGGGTCGGCGTCGGTCCGTGGTAGCGCGATGCGATCGAGATTCCGAAGGTCAGAACGACCAGGATGAGGATCAGGACGGCCATTCCCTCGAGAAAACGCCCGGTTCCGGAGCGGCCCTTACGCCGCGAACGTCGGCGCCGTGTCATGTTCCCTGACTCTTTCTGGAGCCCAATCCCTGGCTCCCGAAGCGAACCCGTCCGATTCCCGGGACCGGTTCAAGACGTCTGCGCAACGATCGGCTGCAAGCGCTGGTAGGTTTGCTCGAGCGTTTCCGGAAGCAGATTGACGCCTCCGACCAACGGCATGAAGTTCGCGTCACCCGCCCAGCGGGGAATCACGTGCATCACGACCTGCCGGCCGGCGCGTCCGCTGTCGAACCCTACGTTGACGCCTTGCGGATGGAAGGCCTGATCCAGCCAACCCTCCGCCTCGCGCTCGGAGTGCATCATCGCCGCCCGTTCCCTGGGCTCGAGCGACTCCGCGAAGACCACCCGCCGCCGGGGAGTGATCCACAGATGCCCACAATTGTAGGGGTGAGGCGCCAGGCTGACAATGACGCCCTCACGCTCCCGCAAAATCAGTGAGGGCCGGGACGCCAACGTGTCGAGGACGTCGCAACCCCACGCTCCTTCACCGGCTTCCCGACGCATCTCCAGCACCCGCGCGGCGTCTTCGAGCTGTTCCGGAGTGTTGATGCCGGAGATCTCGTGATGATCCGCCACCTCCATGATGCCGGCCCGATGTCCCGCTTCGCGGATCATCTCCAACGTGTCGGTGAGGTAGTACTCCCCTTGCGCATTGTCCTGCCGGAGACGGGAGAGCGCGTCCAGCAGGAGAGGAATCTTGAAGGTGTAGATCCCCGAGTTGATCTCGTCGATCCCCCGCTGCTCCGGTGCGAGATCGCGATCCTCGATGATCTTCCGGAATCCCCCGTCGGCATCGCGGAGGACGCGTCCGTAACCGGACGGATCGGGCAGCCGCGCGGTCAGCACGGTAACCCCGTTGTCCCCCAGCTCGTGCCGCTCCATCAGCTCCAAGAGCGTCGCGGGGCGCAAGAGGGGAACGTCTCCGTAGAGGACGAGCAGCGATCCCTCCTGCCCTTCCAGATGCGGACGCGCACAGATCACCGCGTGCCCCGTTCCCAGCTGCGGCTCCTGCAACGCATACAGGAGGTTCCGGTCGCGATGGGCCTCCTTCACCTGCTCCGCCTGGTGTCCGACGACCGCAATCACGCGTTCCAGCGGAAGCCGGGCCGCGGTATCGAGGACGCAGCTCAACAGAGTCCGTCCATCCAGTGGATGGAGCACCTTCGCGAGATCGGACTTCATCCGCGTCCCTTTGCCGGCGGCCAGGACGAGGGCCGACCAACGCTGATTCATGACCTTCCTTTCGTTGTGGGGACCGCGCTCTTGGGATGGCGCGCTCCCCGCCCGGCCGGCTTCCGCCGGACCGCTCTCCGACGAGACGCCGGTACGTCCAGCAGCACGTTGTCGATGAGGCGCGCCTTTCCCATCCGGTATGCGAGCGCGATCACGAGCGGGCCGCTCAAGGGATCGACGGGCGCGAGTGCGTCCTGGCCCAGCACCTCCGCGTACTCGAGCGTGCCCGGCCCTCCTTCGACGGCGGTCTCCACGAACTGAACGACCTCTCCCGGGCGGTGCAGCGCCCCTGCGAGGATCGCCTCCTTCGCCCCCACCAGGGCGCGCTGGAGCTGCGGCGCCCAGGCGCGCTCCGCCCGGCTGAGGTACGTATTGCGCGAGCTGAGGGCCAGACCGTCCGGCTCGCGGACCGTCGGCACGGTCACGACGCGCACCGCGAGATCGAGATCTCGCACCATCCGCTGGAGAATCCGGGCCTGCTGAAAATCCTTCTGGCCCAGATACAGCCGATCCGGATCCGTCGCATGGAGCAGCTTCAGCACGACGGTGGCGACGCCGCGAAAGTGTCCCGGACGTCGTGGCCCGCAGAGGCGGGTATCCAGGTGCGCGACCTCGACGGTGGTCGAGAAGTCCTCCGGATAGAACGCGTCCGCTTCCGGCTCGAAGAGGAGGTCGGCACCCTCGGCCCTCAGCAGACGGCGGTCTCGCAGCAGGTCCCGTGGATAGGTGGTGAAGTCCTCTCCCGGTCCGAATTGCAGCGGATTGACGAAGATGCTGGCGACCACGAAGTCGCACTCCCGGCGCGCGCGGCGGACCAGGGCGAGGTGCCCTTCATGGAGAAAACCCATGGTGGGCACGAAACCGA
>JAGQHR010000788.1 GCA_020431745.1 Candidatus Eiseniibacteriota bacterium | reverse complement strand
CGCTCCGACGCTCCCTATCCGCGGGCATCGACGCGCGAAAGGCGCGCCGGTCGGCACGCGGATCGGAGCGACCGTCAGGCGGCGGGGCGGATCCGTGCGCCGGATCGCGCGACCGTCAGGCGGCGCGGCGGATCCGTGCGCGGAATGGCGCGACCGTCAGGCAGCGCGGCGGATCCGTTCCGGATCCTCCAGGTCTTCGCTCAACCGGACGGACAGCCGGAGGACGATCCCCTTTTCGAGATCTCGGGCGCTCAGCTCCAGTGGCACGACGATCTCCCGCGCCGCCGCCCGGGGCCGGGGCTCGCGAGTGCCACCCTCCTGTTCGCTCCGTCGATCTGACATTCGCTCGGACGACCGATCGCTGCGGTAGGCGGACCGGCTGTCTGGATCCGGGACCGATCCGTGACGTGGCTCGTCCTCGAACGACAGGGCACCGCGGGGCTCCCCCGTCTCCGTCTGTGCGGACACCGGGTTCCCGGTCGCAGACGGTTGGGCGGTCAGCGCCTGACGCAGCACGTCGGCCGGCACCTCCCGCCTCGGCTCGTCGAGGATCGAACCGGACGCCGACACCGGTGTCGGCGCACCCGGACGCAACTCGGAGGTTCCGGCGGAGGGTCCGGTGGCCGGCGCCTCATGCGAAGCCCCTGCGGAGAAAGCCGGGGAACCCGACTGCGCCCAGGACTCCGGATGCGACGTGTGCTCCAACGACACCGCATGCTCCGGCTGCGTTGAATGATCCGGATGCGCAGGGCGGGTCGCTGTCGCCGGGTGGTCGGCGGAATGGGAGCCGGCGGTCCGCTCCGGGCGGGTCTCCCAGGTTTCGGCGCCGCTGGACGGTTCCTCGTTCGTATGCTCCGCGGAATCGTCCCGCTTCAGCCATCGCCGCAGACGAGCTGCCACTCCTCCGGAGCTCCGAGAATCCGCCCCCTCCTCATGCGACCCATCATGGGCCGACGACGCGGCGGCCTCGTCCGCACCGGTCGCCCAGTCGGACGATCCCCGGCCCGCCGTCCCCTGGTGCGGAGCGGTCGATCCGGGTCCATACCCTCCGGCCGACCCATGGGTGCCAGCACCATGCTGATGGGACGGTGCGACCCCGTGCTGCTCGGTCGCTCCGGCACTGTACTGCTGCGATGGGACGGCTTGCTGCTGGGTCGGGGCGCCGTGCTGATGGGTCCCGGCCTCGTACTGTTGGCTGGGCGCGCCATGCGGGTAGGCGAGGGCATCGTGTGGTTGGGTCGGAGCGCCGTGCTGTTGGGACGAGGCGCCGTGCTGTTGGTTCGGGGCGCCTTGCTGCTGGGACGAGGCGCCGTGCTGTTGGTTCGGGGCCCCTTGCTGGCGGGATGAGGCTGCACCCTCCCCCGCACCCTGAACCGGGCCGCCCAGGGAGCTCGTGAATCCACCCTGCCGTGTCGTCGCGGACGTGGATCGCGGCGGAGTCTCCAGAGAGTGGCGCTCGATCTGGAGGTCGGACACTCCCCCCCCCGCCTGCAACGACTGCGGGTCCGCTTGCTGCGAAGGCGGCTGTTGCGGCGTCGGATGCTGCTGGAACGGCTGTCGTTGATGCGGCTGTTGCTCGAACTGCGGCTGCTGGTGCGGCTGCTGCTCGAACTGCGGCTGTTGCGCCTGCTGGTATTGGGACTGGTTCTGCTGGGGAAGCTGGTGTTGGGACTGTTGCTGCTGGAACGGTTGCTGCGAGTGCGGCAGGGGTGCCGGGGCGCCCTGCGGTCCACCGTGCTGCGCCGGGGAATGCTGCGTCGGGTGGGCGCGCTGCACGGGCTGGGCCCCCTCGACCGAGTGCGCGGGCTGCTGCTGCGCCCAGGCGCCGCGCGCCGGGGACGCGGGCTGCTGGGCCCAAGCACCGCCGCCGGATGCAGGCTTCTGCGCCTGCGGTTCAGATGACACGATCGGGGTGTGCTCGGTGGCCGGCGGTGTACCCAGCTCGATCCCGTCCGCCTTGCCGGAGCCCACGATCGGAACACCGATCTCGCCCGCCAACTTCTTCAGGAGAAGCTTGGAGACCGCCTTGAACGTCTCGACCACGCCCGGGCCGCTCGTGGCGACCGCTTCGTAGGCGGGGACACCCATCGGGTTGAGAACCTGATCCAGCTCCGAGATCGAATACACCTCGGGAAGGTCGCGCTTGTTGTACTGGAGCACGAACGGAACTTCCTCCAGCTTGAGACCGTGCTCGAGGAGGTTCTCGCGCAGGTTCTGGAGGCTTTCGACGTTCTCGTCCATCTTGCCCCGCTTGGAGTCGGCGACGAAGACGACCGCATCGACCCCCTTCAGGACCAGCTTGCGCGTGGCGTTGTAGTACACCTGACCCGGGACCGTATAGAGAAGAAAACGCGTCTT
>JAGQHR010000787.1 GCA_020431745.1 Candidatus Eiseniibacteriota bacterium | reverse complement strand
AGTCCGCCGCGATAGAGCCGTGCCTCGCCCCTTCCGCCGTTCGCGCCGGGGGCGCCGACGAGCAGGTCCTCGTAGCCGTCACCGTCGACGTCGAGCGCGGACGCGATCGCATCCCCGAAGCGGAGCCCGGCCGTCTCGCCCGTAACCGACCACTCCGGAGTGTCGGCCACATCGTCCCATCCATCGTAGACGGAGACGAGGCCGCTGTTGACACCGGCGCCGTCGAAGCTGCCGGTCCCGACGGCAATGTCGTCCGTCCCGTTTCCGTCGAAGTCGCCCAGCGCCACGGCAGTGCCGAAGAGACAGTCCGCCTGCGATCCTTGCGCGTTCCATTGCACGTAGGCTCCGGGAGAGTCGGCCGATCCGCGATAGACGTCGACGCGTCCTTCGCCGCCCCCCGGCGTGTCCTCGTAGGGCGAGGCGAGGAAGAGATCGCTGTAGCCGTCTCCGTCGACGTCGCCCGCGGTGCTCAAACGCCACGCGAAGTAGTGATCGCTTCCGTCGGCGAGGGCCCAAACCTGTCGATACGTGGGGCCGTCCTTGGAGCCGTAGAAGAGACGAGCCTGACCCGACGATCCCGCCTCGGCGTGGACGAGGAAGTCGCCGTACCCGTCTCCATTCATGTCACCGGCGCAACCGAGCGAGCTTCCCAGCTTCTCGCCGGAGGCGGCGCCATCGAGGATCCACCAGTACTCCGCAGTCGTCGCGAGCGTGCTCGATCCGTACCACAGGCGGATGCGTCCCGCGTTGGAAGTCGCGCCGGGCTCACCGAAGAGCAGGTCTTCGTAGCCGTCGCCGTTGACATCGCCGGCGGAGGAGATCGCGCTGCCGTTGATGGGGTCACCGAAGTAGAAGGTCTTGGCCGGAGTCGTGGAAAGTCCCCCGGAGTTTCCCAGGAAGAGCATGTGCTTGCTCTGGCCGTTCTCGAGCTGGGTCGTGACGAGGTCGTCGTAGCCATCGCCGTTGAAGTCGAGGGTGATCATGACATGGCCGACCCAACCTCCCGTGACGGTCCCCACGATCGAGGTGGAGTAGACCGGGGTGGTCGCGCTGCCGAGATAGATCTGGATGCGTCCGGCGCTGGGAAGTCCCCCCGGGTTGTATCCCGGGGCGCCCGCGACGAGGTCGTCATAGCCGTCTCCGTTGAAGTCCGCGCCGCCGGCCACGAAGCTGCCGAGCAGAGCCGTGGCCTGCGGTCCGTCGCTCCACCAACTCGAGACGGTCGGCAGACCGGACGAGGAGCCGAAGTACAGGTAGATCGCTCCGTCGTCTGCCTGTGCCCCCGTGTCCGAGAGCGCCGCTCCGACCAGGACATCGTCGTAGCCGTCGCCGTTCACGTCGCCAACGCAGGCGACGGAGTATCCGTAGTGGTCGCCGGCGTCGGTTCCGTCCGTCTGCCAGGTCGCGGATCCGAGGCCGGTGGGCGATCCGGAATAGAGCCAGGCCCGGCCGCGATCGCTCCCGGAAACGTCGAACCACGGCGAGGCGACCACGAGGTCGCTGTAGCCGTCTCCATTGATGTCGCCCGCCGTGGCGGCACCGAATCCGTAGGCGGCACCCCCCTGCGTGCCTTCTTCGGACCAGGCCGCGCTCGGTAGCGCCGACGCAGAGGGAGTGATGAGGGCAAAGAGCGCGATCGTCGCGGTAGCGGAGAGCGCCGCCCGAATCGGCACCCGGGTGAACGTGGGGTTCAGGGACATCATGGGCCTCCTTGTGCTCCAGATGGGTTTCCGGAAAGGACAATGGAGCAGCCCCTCGAATCCGAACGGGGCGACGATCGGTGCGCCGCACGCTCGTGGGGTGGAGGACGCGGCGGGTTCCATGTCGACGCGTGCCCGGCCGGGCATCCGGCCGGACGCGACTCGCTCCGGACCCGTCTAGGCCGTGCGATTGTCGACCGATCGACGGCTGCTTCGCGAGGTCCTGGCGGTCGATGGAGTCGACGCTGCTTCGGACGATGCGTGCCCCGGTCCCAGACACGCGAACGCTCTTCTCTGACCACGAGTCGTCCGTTGCTGGGGAAGGAGGCGGCGCTTCCGGTGGTTCCGCGGAGACGAGCGGAAGAGGGCGTCTCTGCGCAGGAGTGGCGGGGTTCAGTCTGCATGCGGGTGCGCGATGGCGGTCGTGTGGTGTTGGGCGGAAGCGATTGGGACCGCGATTCGAGCCCCCGGCTGCCACCACCGCGATTGACGTCCCCTTTGGGCGAGGGGTATGCTCCGCGCGTTATCGGGCCCTCTCCCCCACCAGAACTTGGTCGTCTTGAACGTGTTCCTCATCGTACGTCCGGCGTGTCGTCGATGGGGTTCTCCCTTCCTCACCCGCGGTTCCGGAACGACCTCTTCCGAATCGGAGGACGCTC
>JAGQHR010000078.1 GCA_020431745.1 Candidatus Eiseniibacteriota bacterium | reverse complement strand
GGAGCACGGCCCTCCTGCTTCCACGTCCGGAGCACCTTCCGGCTGACTTGATAGACGAGCTCTATCCCGGATCTCGGCTCGTGAGCAGCGTGAGTCGCCTGCAGGAGTTCGCCGCGTGCCCCTTCCAGAGCTTCGCGCGCGGATCTCTGGGTCTCACGACACGCCCGGAAGCTCGGGTGACGCCGTTGGAAACCGGAACGTTGGCCCACGCCGCCCTCGACCGCTTTTTCGAGAGCGGCGTTGATCGAGACCAGGTCTCCGGCCGGCTTCGTGATGTCTTCGAAGAATTGGCGCCGCTTCCCGAGTTCCAGGGATTCCGGTTGGACGATGCTTCCCGCTTTCGTTGGGATTCGACTCGGCGCGCCTTGGATCGTTTTCTCACGATGGAGCTCGCGCGGCTGGGGGCGTCTCCGTATCGCGTGATCGCGCGGGAACGAAGCTTCGGGATGGGGTCGGGGAGCGATTCGCTTCCGGGGCTGGAGCTTCCCTTGTCGGGTGGGCGTTTGCTGGTGCTGCGTGGACAAATCGATCGGATGGACGCCCGCACCGATCGGGTCGGAGTCCATGTGCTCGTGATCGACTACAAGCGCACCGCCCGCAGCGGGTTGCCGGCGACGCTGGAAGCCGGGGTCGACCTGCAGCTCGCGACCTACCTCATCTTCGCGAGAGACGTTGCCGGGATGGTGCCCGCGGGCGGGCTCTACGTCCCGGTCGTGCCGTCGCCTCCGCGACGAGAGCGTCTGCAGGACTCGAAAGACAATCGGTTGGGCATCCGCGCGCACGGATTCGTGCTGGAGGAAGAAGCCGCCGGCATCGACGGGGGACTCGGTTTCCTCGTTCGTCGCGGTCCGCAACGGCTGGCCGGCGAGGATCGCATGAACGAGCTGCTGGAGGTTGCCCGCCAGTATCTCACGACCTACGGCGCGACGATGGCGCGCGGATGGATCGCGCCGCGTCCCCTCCTGCGGGAGTCGCGCTTGCCGTGCGAACGTTGCGACTTCGGAACCGTCTGCCGCTATCGCCCCGGACGAGATCCGAGACGGCGGAACGCGCTGGAAGGGATGGTCTCGACGGATCCCCACGAGGAGGCTTCGGCCGTCTCGGGAGAATCCGCCTCATGAGCGCCCGCCTCGTGCGGGATTGGACGCCCGCGCAGAAAGTCGCCGTCCACTTGGAGGGACGCGACATCCTCGTGACCGCCGGTGCCGGGACGGGTAAGACATCGGTGTTGGTCGGACGGATCCTGCGCAAGCTGCGGGACCGGTCCGCGCGCGATCTCGATCGCTTGCTCGTGGTCACCTTCACGGAGAAGGCCGCGGCCGAGATGAAGGAGCGGATTCACGAAGCGCTCGCCCACGACCGGGAGCTCCGCCGGTTGCTGCCGCAGCTGCCGCGTGCGCCGATCTCGACGATCCATGCCTTTTGCGCCCGACTCCTGCGCGAGCAGTTCCTGCTGGCGGGTGTGGAGCCCGGCTTCCGCATTCTCGACGAGCAGAGCTCCGTGGAGGCGTTGGAGGAATCGCTCCGCAAGACGTTCCATGGGTGGTACGTGCGCGACGACGAAGCCGGAGCGGAGTTCCGGCGTCTCGTAGAGCTCGCAGGGTTCACCGAGGAGGGGGAGGCGCTGCGGAGCATCGTGCGCCGTCTCTACTTCTACTCGCGATCGACAGCCGATCCCGCGGGCTATCTGGATGGACTGTCGGTGCGTCATCCCGCGGAAACGCTGGACGAGCTTCCCTGGGCGGTCGACTTCGGCGGGGAGCTCGCCACCGATTGGCGGGATGGGCTCGCGCTCTACGAGCATGCGCTGGAGATCGCGGAGCGGGACGGGTTCGACACGCAGAAGCACCGGAGGTTCCTCGACGTCCTCGGAAGCTTCGATCCGGAGCGTTTCGGGGACGATCAGGCACAGACCTCGTTCCAACGACTGCTGCAGGCAGAAGCCCTGCTCGCCGACGGAGGGCAGGGCCCGTTCCAGTTCCCCAAGGCGCCGACGGGCGCGGCAAAGAATCCGATCTTCAAGACGAGCCACGACAAAGCCAAGGGGATCTTGCGAGGGCCACTTCTGGGGCGGCTCTTCGATCCCGCCGCGGACTTGCTCGCGGAGGATCGGCATCTGATCGGATCGATGCGCGTGCTCGTCGATCTCGTTCGGGAAATGAGCACCATCTACGAGCGATACAAGGAACGCGGCGGTTACCTCGACTATTCCGACCTCGAGGTACGCGCATCGCGCTTGCTGGTCGACCATGGACGTGACCTCGCGATGGCGGATCGATTCGACGAGGTGCTGGTCGACGAGTATCAGGACGTGAACGCGCTGCAGGAGTCGATTCTCTCCGCCGTCAGCCGGCCCGGGCATCGCTTTCGGGTCGGGGACGTCAAGCAGTCGATCTACCGCTTCCGCCTCGCCGACCCGACCATCTTTCTGGAACAGTCGCGGGAGGCGCTGCCCGTGAGTGGAGGCGACCGGCCCGTCGAAGGGGATCAGCCGGTTGCGATCTTCATGAACGAGAACCATCGCAGCCGGCCCGAGATCCTCCGCTTCGTTAATCGCGTGTTTCAGGATCTGTTCGACGCGGAGACGATCGGATCGGACTACGCGGCCCAGGAGCTTCGCCCGGCGCGCGAACCTGCGAGCGAAGCGCCGGCGATCGAGCTGCACTGGATCGACAGCTCGGAACCGAAGGCGGGCGCGCAGGAGGATTTGACCGCGGATGGTGGATCCGGCACCGCCGGGGAGATCGAACCGTTGGACCTGCGCGAGCTGCAACCGCGCCTCGTCGCGCGGCGGCTCGCGGCGCTGGCGGCGGATCCGATCCTGCATGATGATGGCGGAACGGTAGAGTGGAGTCGGGTCGCCATTCTCCTACGGGCGCGCACGCATGCGTCCTACTACGTCGACGCCTTGGCCGAGTGTGGAATTCCAGCCCAAGTGGGAGACGGGGGCGCGCTGCTGGACGAGCCGGTCGTGCGCGATCTCGTCGTCCTTCTTCGACTGATCGACAATCCGCGGGACGATGTCGTCATGGCCGCGGCGTTGCGATCCCCGATCTTCGGATTTGGCGATGCCGACCTCCTGCGTGTCCGTCTGGCCCGTCCGGCCTCGCGCAGCTATCTGGATGCGGCGGTCGGGACCGCGTTCCTCGATCTCGAAACGTCCGAGGAGGGCGGGGGTGACGGAGAGACGATTCCGACCGCTCGCGCACTGCCCGCGGAGTCGGACCTCCTTGCGTGTCTGGTTCCTCCGGCCCCTTTCGGTACGGGCCAGACCCGCAACGTCGCCGCTGGTTTCGAAGCGTTGTCCGCGCTGCGGTACTGGGCCGGCGTTCCCCACGCGAAGGCCCGGGACCTGGCCCCCGACAGTCTCCGCGAACGGCTGCGTGAGGCCCTGCGGCGTCTGGTCGGATGGCGCCGGCGCGTCCAGGAGGAGCCGTTGGGGCTCTTCCTCCAAGAGCTCCTCTTCGAAACCCACCTTCAAGCCCTCGTTTCGGGAGCGGGGGGAGGCGCGCATCCGCGGGCATGCCTCGAGAAGCTCCTCGAGCTGGGACGTGCCTACGAAGCGGAGCGGGGGCCGTCGTTGCGCGGATTCCTGGCCCGCCTCGACGCGTTGGAGCAGTCGGGCGGCGTCGATTCCGTACCGCACGCGGCGACGGGCGGTGTGCGGATCCTGACCGTGCACAAGTCGAAGGGCCTCGAGTTTCCCGTCGTCGTCGTCCCGCAGCTCGACTGGCGATTCCATGGAAAGGATCGGTTGGCCAGCCGCATCCGGATCGGACCCGAGTACGTCGGGCTCCGGCGCTTCGATCCGGAGCTCTACGCGCGGGTCGACAGCCTGGCCCGTCAGACATTGGAGCATGAACAGGAGCGGGAGCTGCGCGAGGAAGAACAACGGGTCCTCTACGTCGCGCTCACCCGAGCTCGCGAACGGTTACTGCTCGTCGCGGCAGGCAATCCGAAGCAGGAGGAGATCGACGATCCGCTCGTCCGGAGGATTCTGGCCAAGCGCGTCGGGCAGTCGATTCCGTGGATCGCGCAGGCCGTTCCCTGGGAGTCCGCGATCGAACGATCGTCCGAAGAGATCGACGAACGCCCGGTTCGGGAGCTGGGATTCCCTGCGTTGTCGCTGGCCGTCACGATCGTTCCCAAAGAACGTCTGGGGGGGCGCGAGAGCGAGTCCGATCGCGCTTCGACCGATGCGGCGCCGGGGAATAGAACGTCGGAAGGCGCGAACGGAACGCGCGCCTTCGAGAGCCGTTCCTCGTCGTCGGGGTCCGCGAGGACGCTCGGGTCGCTCTGGACCAGGATCTCCAAGCTGCCGCCCCGTCCACCGATCGCGGCCATCGACGGGCTGCGTGCGAAGTATTGGGTCACGGAGTTCGGGCACACGAACGACCGGATGCGCTTTGCGGATCTGCGGGAAGAGGCCTCGACGATTTGGTTGCCGTCGTTGTTCGACGTCGTCGAGGACGACGGAGCGGAATCCGGTCGTCGCCGGTCGAGCGGAAACGGGTCCTCAGACGAGCGCGACGAAGCGGTGGTCGAGAGCGGCGAGGCGGGCCAACTCAGCCTCGTCTACGACACGCCGGCCGGTGCGGGGGAGAGTGCCGCCGAACGTGGAGTGCGCTACCACATGGCGATGGCGCGGCTGGATCTGCCCAGGCTTGCCGCAGCGCGGGGAAGGCGGGCCCTGGACGTTGCACGACAGCTCGAGCATCTTCGTGAGGAGCCGTGGTGGGGCAGCGGAGCGATCGATCCGGCGATCGAGTCCGGGATCGGGCGCTTCTTCGAAAGCCGGCTCGGTGCGGATCTCTGCGAGGCCGACCCTGCCTCGGTCGAACGCGAGGTCGCGTTCTCGCTGAAGTGGAGCGTGTCCGAGCTGGGACGCTACCGGCCGGAGCTGTTGGCCGCTTCTGCCATCGATGCGCGGTGGACTCGAGCCCAGTGGGACGACGTCCTCGACCGCTCCTGGGTTCTCCTGCAGGGTCGGATCGATTGTCTCTTCCGGAAGGAACGTCACTGGGCGCTCATCGACTGGAAGAGCGATCGTGTCACTCGAGCCCAGGCGCCCGATCGCGCCGAACACTACCGATCTCAGATCGCGCTCTACGCCGACGCGGTGCGCCGGCTCTGGGGCGGGCCGGTGCGCAGCTACGTCGTCTTCCTCGTCCCGGGCGCGACCGTCGAGCTTCAGTAACGAAGGATCGCGGCGACCGGTCCGGGACCGGGCAGATCTTCGGATGCCACCGCGTGCACCGTTCCTCCGCGCGCGAACGTCTGGACAGCCGCCAGATCGAGGAGGTCCTCGTCTCCGGGATGTCGCTGTCCGTGGACCGACACCGTCATCTCCTCGCGGTCGAAGCTGCCCCAGCACTGCTCCGTGAGCGGAACGAAGAGCACTTCAACGCGGCCGGACATCGCCGCCGGCACGACGGACTCGACACGCACGGCCGCCAAAGAACTGCGCTTGTTGGCGAGCTCTTCGAAGCGAGTGCGCTGCTCAGCCGCGACCCGGTCGAAGCGGGGACGCACGATCTCCCAGGCCCGGACGTGAAGCTCCTCGGGCTCGAGCTGGTCCGGATTGCCGGGCACCGCATGTGGTTCGAGGTGTGGATAGGACGAGACTTCACGATAGATCCCGACGAGCGGATCCGTACCGGAGATGACCAGCGGTGTGGCGTGATTCGGCAGAATCCGGGTGAGGCCCTTGTCGATCAACTGGCAGAAGCGTTCGAGATCGACTTTCTCGTCCTCGCGCCCGGGTCCGTGACCGCGCGAAGCCGTCCGCCCTCCGCCTGCGAAGCCCTGCCGCCCTTGTTTGGGGCGATCGTCCCATCCGAGCGCTTCGTCTTTGTTGCGCGGAACGTCCTCTTCCAGCTCGACTTCTTCGGTGACGTGGTTGCCACAGCGGAAGAGTCGAACCCGCTTCTGACTGAGTGCGAGGACGAAGAAGTCGTTGGACCGAGTCAGCAGTGGAAGCAGGGGCTTGAGGTGGAACCGATCCCCGACGACGGCCAGCTCCTCGAAGGGCAACGGGAGCCGGAAGAAGCGATTCCAGTTCGGGGCGAGGAAGATCGCGAGGCCGCGGCTCTGGTAGTGCCAGAAGATTCCGTCCTCGAGAAGCTTGCGCACCGGGTGGAGGATCGCGGGAATCTCTCCGTCGCGAAGCCCGCGGGTCCGCAACGATTCCTCCGCCCGACGCGCGAGATTCTTGAGACGGATCGGATCCTGCCGGATCTCGCGTCCCGCGTGGTGCGTCGGGAGATAGAGCGAAACGCACACGTCGCCAGGGGGAACCATCAAACCATCGAAGTCATGGGACAACAAGAGGTCGACCGGGTGGGTCAGGGTCGTCTGCATTGGGACCTCCTCGGAGTGACCGGTGAGGAAACGCATGCTGATCGTCCTGCGTGTTCAGGAGGGTAACGCGTTCCTCACCGTTTCGCCAAGCCATGGCAACCGGCAGGTCGCGCGGAGTTCCCGGAAGTAGAAGAGAGGACGGCTGTTCGGTGTTCGGGGAGAGGAACGGAATCCCTCACCCCGAACGATCGACGAGACGCTTCGTGGAGGTCAGGCCGCGAAACCGGTCTGAGTCGGCGTCGGCGGTCCGGCGTATTCCGCCGAACCGAAGGCCAGGATCGCGAAGAAGATGATCGGGAGCAGAGTGAGGCCGATCCCGAACGCGGCATCCTGGCGGAAGCTCTTGGCCAGCTCGATGTTGATCAGGAACGAAACGACGATGTTGGCGATCGGAACGAAGAGGAGCGCGATCCACCAGAGCGGCTTGCCCACGATCTCCAGCATGACGATCAAGTTGTAGATGGGTACGAGCGATGCCCAGCCGGGCTTGCCCGCCTTCGCGAAGACCATCCAGCTGCACACGATCGAGAAGGCCATCACGACCAAGTAGACCAGAATCATCATTCCGCCAAACGCGGTCGCGCCGAGGACGCCGAGAGCATCGGACTCCATGATTCCTCCCTGAGTGAGCCGGTCAGCTCGGACCGGTCGATCTTCCGTCCGGCGGAGATCAACGGTTCTCGTTGCCCCCAACCGGTCATCGGCCGATCGATCCCGCACCTGCAGGGACAGTGATCGCGGCTCTGCGATCCTCTGTCCGTTTTGTCTAAATATATGCAAGACAGCATCTTGGTAGTTAGTCGCTGGGGTCGGCACGCGAGTTGACGGAGTCAATTCCGTCTTTGTCCGCTTTCGAGGAGACCCGAGCTACCGCCGCAGGAAAGGAAGCAACGATGCAAGCCTCAACCCGATCTTCCTGGCTAGGCCAGGCCATGCGAGCGACTGTCGTATTCGCGGGGGCGTTTGCGCTCTTCACGGCAGCCGGCTGTTCCGATTCCTCTCCGACTGCCGCCGACCCGGATCCGGGCGTTCAGGAAACCGCAGACACGGTTCCGTCCATGTCGGACGTCGAATCCGAAGTCGACCTGACTCCGGAGCAGGCCGCTGAGGTTCAGGCCGCGCTCGAAGAGTGGCGCCAATTGGCCGCTGCCTCCGATGTGATGGAGGACGTTCTGCTCGAAGACTCTCCGGCCGTGACGTTCCTCGGGCGCGTGGCGAACCAGCTCAGCGCGCAACAGATGGAGCATCTCCGCCGACTGGTGGGTGAAGCCGTTGCCGCGCGGGCCGGTGGATTGGTCGCCGACCCCACGGACCGCGGTCCGACCTTCCACGGCGGCATCCGGGGTCTCTTCAAGGACCTGGATCTGACGGAGGAACAAGTCATTGCCATCCGCGATGCGCTCGAGCAGTCACGCGAGACCGTGCAGGACCTCTGTGCCCAGTATCGCGCGGGCGAGATCACCGAGGACGAGCTGCGTGAAGGTCGCGCCCAGGCCCGGGCGGATCTCGCGGCAGCGATCAACGCCGTGTTGACCGAGGATCAGCAGGCTCAGCTCGAGCAGAACAAGCTCGACATCCTGGTCCGCCGGCTCAACGCACTGCTGTTGCGGTACGATGTCCGCATCGGACACCGCGTTGACCGGCTCGACATCCTCCTCGACCTCAGCGACGCGCAGGCCGCTGCGATCACCGACATCCTGATGAGCGAGAAGACGGATCTGGAGTCTTTGCGGGATGCCGTTGCGGCCGGGAACCTCTCGTCGGCGGAGGCCTGGGACAGCTTCCGCGCGTTGCAGATCGAGACGAACGAAGCGGTCCGGGGCGAGCTCACCGAGGATCAGCTGACCATCCTCGACGAGCTGCGCCAGATGCACGAGCCCTGTGTGATGGGAGTCGAGCTCTAACGAACCGATCGATCTGGGTCCGGGTGGACGTTTTTCGCGCCCTCCGGGTCCGAGGTTGTGTGGAAGGAACCAGGTCCGGTCCCTTCTCCCCGAACGGCCTTCGAGATGCGAATCTCGGAGGCCGTTCTCTTTCCTGTTCGGAGTCCTTGCCTCTTCGGAGGCGTTTTCGTCTATGCTCGCGACGAGGGGTGCTCCCCCTTCCCGCGCTTGGACGACCAAATGCTCACTCCTTCACCAAGGAACGGACGTTCCGGTGAGTGAGCCCATCGGGCGATCCCCGCCGCCCTCTTCACGGATGAGGACGACCATGCGACGAGCCCTGCTATCTCTGCTCGGATTAACGAGCGTACTCTCGGTGCACACGGCGACGGCGGGACCCCATGCGGGCGGAACTCTCCTCGTGCACGCCACCGGCCTGGACTACTCCGTCGGAGAGGAGTACTGCACGACGGACGTGCCCCCCGGATGCACATCCGTCCAGACGCGGGTTGCCGGAACCGATCCGGTCGTCTGGGTGGTGTATGGCGTCTTCCTCGACGCCGAAAGCCCCCGTCTGCGGGGCGTCGAGTTCGGTGTCCAGTACAGCCCCAGCGTGACGATCGTCGATCACGGCCATTGCGCCGACCTGGAGGTCCCCTCTCCGGGTTGGCCGGCGTCGGGCACCGGTACGATCGTGGTTTGGGGAGACACGCAGCGGGGGCAGTTGATCCCCATTTACTGGTTTGCGGGGTATGTCCAGTCGCTCGGCCCCGGACCCTCGTTCGAAGTCGCGCCCCATCCCCAGTACGGCGGCCATTTCGGAGACGACTCCATCGTTCCCGTCCGGGACGAGATCGCCGGCTACGGACGGATCGGCTTCGGCGTCGACGGAGTCGCACCCTGTCCCGAGGTGCGAACGTTCACCATTCACGCCGACGGTTCGGGGGATCGTCCCACCATCGCGGACGCCATCCGGATCGCGGCTGCGGGAAGCGTCATCGAGCTGGCCGACGGAGTCTATCGAGGTCCCGGCAATCGTGACATCAAGCTCAATCACACGCCGCTGACCCTGCGTTCCGTCTCCGACGACCCGGAGTCCTGTGTGATCGATTGCGAGGGGAGTCCGCAGGAGAGCCATCGCGGGATCCGGATCGACTGGATGGAGAATACGAACTCGCTGGTGCGTGGAATCAAGATCATCAACGGGTACATCGGACCGGAGCAGTCACCCGACATCGAGGGCGGGGCGATCAAGATCGACATCGAGGGCTCCCTGCGCATCGCCAA
This sequence comes from Candidatus Eiseniibacteriota bacterium, assembly GCA_020431745.1. GTDB lineage: Bacteria > Eisenbacteria > RBG-16-71-46 > CAIMUX01 > CAIMUX01 > JAGQHR01. The sequence goes on along the minus strand of JAGQHR010000078.1, from coordinate 95 downwards.
CTGCGTGTTCGAAAACTGCGTGGCGGCGGGGACAGGGGGCGCGGTCGATGCCGGTGGCGTTTCGATCGCGATCGTTGATGGCGTGATTCGTGACA
>JAGQHR010000786.1 GCA_020431745.1 Candidatus Eiseniibacteriota bacterium | reverse complement strand
AGGGCAGACCCGGAGCGGAGTAGACGTCGTATCCGTACGGCTCGGGACTCTCCTTGCCCTGCGGATTCCACGTCGGCGGCTCCGCGCGGGCAGATCGTGGAGCGAGGACACCAACCACCAAGACGCCGATCGTGAGTCCGAACAGTCCGAGGACGCGACTCGGGGTCACTCGGCACCGCCACCGACCGGTCGCTGACAACCCGCCCCTCACGCCGGAACCGCCGCCGGCAACGGGCATTCTGACGGGTTCCGGTCAGACGAGGCTGCTCGCCCCGCATCGGAATCCAAGGTCGGATCGAAACGCCGGCGATCGTGGATCCGGGGGAGCGACGAGAGCATGGGTGTTGCCTTTCGGAGATGCCGCGATTCGGTGCGGTGACAAGCATACCCTGCCACGCCCTCATCTGGCCACCCGGACGGCGGCCCCGGCAGGCTCGTGCTGCCGGGGCTTGGCACCGAGGCTCTTCCCTACTCAGCGCAAGAACGAGATGGGACGCGTATAGCGGAAGTCGCCGCCCGTGATCCGGTAGTAGTAGATTCCGGTAGCTACCGCGCGCCCGGCATCGTTGCGTCCGTCCCACACGACGGTGTGCACTCCCGCAGTCAGAGTCTCGTTCCTCCGCAGCTCCCGCACGCGCTTTCCGCCCACGTCATAGATTCCCGCGGAGACAGACTGCTCCACCGGAACCCGGAAGGCGATCGTGGTCGTACCCTGGAACGGGTTCGGGAAGCTGGTCGACGTGCTGAGATCGGCGAAGAGCAGCGCCAGGTCCTCGTTCTCGGACGAAGCGGCGATCGCCAGCGTCGCAGTCGTGAGCAACACCGGGTCCGATCGACGAACCCTGCCGTCCGGCTCGACCACCTGGATCCGGTAGGAGATCCCGGACGGGGTGATCGCGGCCGCGGGTATCGTCACCTGATAAGCACCGCGTTCATTCGGGCGGAGCTCGATCGCGGTTTCGGGGTGCGCGACGGCGACTTCGTGCAATCCCGCAACCGACTGGGGAGACCGGTAGAGGCAACTCACCCGTGCCTCGGGAACGACATCGAGGGCGACCGCGAACGACAGATCCTGTCCGATGACCGGCGTCGGATGCGGAAGCTCGGAGAATCCCGGCAAGGCCGAAGCGTCCGCCAGCTGGATCTTCGCGAAGAGCCGCGGAGCCTGGGACAGGACGACGACCGGTCCGGGTGGATAGGCCGCCACGCCCTCCGGCGCTCGCGCGAAGAGCGACACCGTGTCGGTCGCCGGTCTGTCGCGCAGGGGACCGACCGTGAGGGTCAGACGGATCTCCGCGCTCCCACCCGTGGCAGCCGCGGCCAACCAGACGGGATTCTCGATCGTCTCGATCTCGCTGACATCCGGATACTCGCCGATGAGCCGAACGAACCGGAGCGCACCGTGATCGAGGACGATTCGTCCTTCCAACGCGTCCATTCCGTAGTGCCCATCGCCGTTGGCATCCAGATAGATCTCCACGGCCTCCGCCGATGCGGCGTCGTCGAGCGCGAGATAGAGGAAGGTCCGATTGTTCATGACGAGCAGCCGCGCCGCCGGACTTCCGGGATACGGACCGGCCTCGATCACCGTCGCCGCAGCCCACTCCTGAGCGCCGATGGACCCATCGATCGTCGGCGGAACGACACAGAGTCCGGACGTCGCGGCGAATCCGCCCGCATGCGGCTCTGCGATCTTCACGGCCGTGAGCTCGGAGGTTTCGCCCGTCACCGGATGGCGCGCTCGAATCTGATACGCATAGGGCTCGTCGTCGACGGGAATCGCGCCGTCCAGATAGTCGAGCCGCGCGGTCGTCGCGATCTGCCGGCCGTCGCGGAAGACGTCGTACTCCGGCGTGAAACACGGCGCCGACTCCGGCCGTTCCCACGCGATCGGAACGGCACCCTCGAAACCACTTCCGGCGACGATTCCCGACTTGTTGGTCGAAAACTGGATCACCGTTCCGGTGGCCGGGAGACGCTCCGTATCCGAGGCGAAGATCAGGCGGGCGAAGAGCTCGTCCGTGGTCGGATCGGTGTGGATTTGGCCATCGCGTGCATCCTGGACCCATTCTTCATACGTCGCGATCGAAGGATCGAAGCGATAGGCGTAGACCCAGTCCGTGGCGGGGAAGTCACTGAACACATCGGGCGTGCTCGATGAGATGTCGAAGACCCCCTCGGTGTGATCGTTGGAGAAGAGCACCGGAATGAGCCGGGTTTCTTCCCCCGTGGCGGGGTTGCGTTCATAGAGGCCGAACGGAACCGGGGCCGCGACCCCGTTGTCGAACGCCCACCAGCCGTAGTTGTCGGAATCCCCGTCCCACTTGAGGATGACATCGTCCTCGGTGAGGTTCTCCTCG
>JAGQHR010000785.1 GCA_020431745.1 Candidatus Eiseniibacteriota bacterium | reverse complement strand
CGAGGAAGGAAACATCGAGGAGGCGGTACACCGCGCGCTCCAGATCCTGCCCCGTTTTGCCGATCAGTTCGAGGTCATCGTGGTCGACGATGGATCGAAGGATCGTACTCCGGAGATGGCGGATCGTCTCGCGGCCGCACATCCGGAGGTGCGGGTGGTCCACCATCCGAAGAACCGCGGGTACGGCGGCGCGCTCCGGAGCGGAATCGCGGCGGCCCGCCATCCGTGGATCTTCTATACCGACGGCGACAACCAGTTCGATCTCGGCGAGATCGCGCTGCTCCTGCCGCTGCGTCACGATCTGGACATCGTCACCGGCTATCGGTTGGCCCGGCGCGATCCTGCCTATCGCAAGCTGAACGCCTGGCTGTTCAACACGCTCGTGCACGCGCTCTTCCGCGTGCATCTGCGCGACATCGACTGCGCCTTCAAGCTGTACCGGGCCTCGATCTTCGACGGGATGGAGCTGCGCTCGACGGGCGCCCCCATCGATCTGGAGATCCTCGCCCGGGCGCGGAGGAACGGGGCGCGCATCGGAGAGATCGGAGTCCATCACTATCCGCGGCTCCATGGCGAACAATCGGGTGCCAGCATCCGGGTCATCCTCCGCGCATTTCGGGAGCTCTTCCACCTGTGGGGTGAGCTCAGGAGGTAGTCCGGCCGTGTGGGAGCGCCGCGTACCGCTCCTCCTCGCGGTCGCCTTTGCTGCGGCCGCGCTCGCGTCCGAGGTGGCCGGTTCCTGGTTGGCCCGGCAGGGAGCCGACGTGTCCGAGGCCATCGCGTCCCACGAGCTGGCCGCCATCTTCGTCGTCGGCGCGCTCCTGCTGCTCGTCTGGATGGAGATGGGGCTGCGCTCCGCCGCTCGTTGGCAGCGGTGGGGAGCCCGGTGCGACGGTTGGATCGCGCAGCGGGAGCCCGTTCTCGCCGCGGGACTGACGGCGGTCTTCTCCCTGACTTGGGCCTGGGCCTCGGTCGTCCGACATCAGCGGTTCAACTCGATGGGATACGACCTGGGCATTCAGGATCAAGTCGTCTGGAGCCTCTCGCGACTCCGGGGCTTCGCCGCCTCGATCGAGGTTTCCAACTATCTCGGGGATCATTTCTCTCCCGCGCTCGTCCTGCTCGCGCCTCTCTATTGGCTCTGGGAGGATCCGCGGATCCTGGTCGTGACGCAGGCATGCTGGCTTGCGCTGGGAATCCCTGCGACGTGGAGGATCACCCGGGCGGCGGGCGGGGGGCCTGGTTTGGCTGGTCTGCTGGCCGTCGGGTACGCGCTCACTCCGGCCGTCGGATTCGCTGCCAAGTACGACTTCCACATCATCACACTCGCGGTGCCGATCCTTCTCTGGTCGGTCCTGGCCTATGTCCGTGGCTGGAAGTGGCGCTGGCTGCTGCTCCTCGTGCTCAGCCTGAGCATCCGTGAGGAGCTCGGGCTTTCCGTGGCGGGTTTCGGTGCGCTGGCTCTCTTTCGGCCGCGCTGGCGACTGCTCGGAGGCGGGCTCCTCGCCCTGGGACTCGCCTATTCGTTCCTCGCTCTCTTCGAGTGGATCCCTCATTTCCGGGGATTCGGCTCCGACACGCTCCGGCGCTACTCCTACCTCGGCGTGACCGGACACGAGATCCTGGCCGCCCTCGTGCGGGAGCCGTGGAGCCCGCTGGTGCGGCAACTACCGCACAGTCGACGTGTCGTCTACTTCCTTCAGCTCGGGCTCCCCACGGGGGGACTCGGGCTATTGGCGCCGGCCGCGTGGATTCCGGGGCTGCCCAACCTCGCGCAGAACTTCGCGAGCGACAACCTCGCACAGGCGTCGATCTACTTTCACTACTCCGCGAGCTATCTTCCCTTCGTTATCTGGGCGGGGATCCAAGGTGCGATCCGGGGCTGGAAACGGGCCGGGACCGTCGGGGGACGGGGGATCGTCGTGCTCTTGCTCGCGTGGGGAACGGTAAGCGCGAACGTGATGGACCGCGCGCTCGTCGACCCCGTGCGGCCTCCTTATTCGCAAGTCTACGGCCTGGAGCGGATCACCGACGGCGCCGCGTACCAGACGATCCGGAACGCCATCCTTCCGCAGGATCGTGTGCTCGCTTCCGAACCCTTCGCGGCCCACCTCTCGCAGCGGGAAGGGATCTACGTGCTCCACACGCGCCAGCACTACCCGAAAGACGTCGACTGGGTGCTGGTCGATCTCGGTTCGGGGCGGTATCGGGAAGATCGCGGGTGGCTGCTCGACGTCGTGCTCCGGTTCCTCGATCGTGGATACCGCATCCGGGCGTTCCAATCGTCCGTCGTCGTTCTCTCGCGCGTAGGAGGAGAGGACGAAAACGCGAAGGAGGCCTGGGAACGATGGCGTCGTTCTCC
>JAGQHR010000784.1 GCA_020431745.1 Candidatus Eiseniibacteriota bacterium | reverse complement strand
GGTATGCGAGGAGCAGGAGGCCGACGATCGGGGCGAGCAGCACGAGGAGTCCACCGGACACCGCGAGGTCCAGGAACCGCTTGACCCTCGGCTCCCGCTTCGGGCCTCGGGCGCGAGACCGGCGTCGCGAAGGAAGCTCCTTCAGGTCGACTGCGACGCGTTCCTCCGGGAGCTTCGCGACCTCGATCTGTCGGTACTCCGGAACGAGGTCTGCCAGCCCGGTCTTCAGTTCCGGCACCGACGCGTGGTATGCGGAGCTGATCAGCCGGTCCACCTTCGCTTCGGTCTCGGCCGGATTCACCGGATCCAGCTCCCACCGGAAGATCTTCGCGTGCTTGGTGACCCGCGTCTGCTCCGAGTCGGTGAGAAGCTCCTCTTCCAACTTTTCGCCCGGGCGCAGCCCGACGAACCGAATCGCGATATCGATGCCGGGGCGGAGCCCGGAGAGGCGGATCAGCTGTTCCGCCACGTCGACGATCCGGACCTGCTCGCCCATGTCGAGCACGAAGACATCGCCGCTCTCCCCCAGCAGACCGGCCTGGATGACGAGTTGGCTGGCTTCCGGGATCGTCATGAAGTAGCGGCGCGCCTCCGGATGCGTGACGGTCAGAGGTCCCCCGCCCGCGAGCTGACGCCGGAAGATGGGCAGGACGGATCCCTCGCTTCCCAGCACGTTGCCGAAGCGCACCGCGGAGTACCGTGTCGCCTCGTGGGAGCTCGCCATCGCCTGGAGGACCATTTCGCAGGCCCGCTTCGACGCGCCCATGACATTGGTCGGATTGACCGCTTTGTCCGTGGAGACGAGCACGAAGTTCCTCGTCCCGTGGGCGGCGGCGGCGCGGGCCACGTTGCGCGTTCCCATCACATTATTGAGGATCGCCTCCCGTGGGGCCCGCTCGAGCAGGTTCACGTGCTTGTGCGCGGCAGCGTGGAAGACGAAATCCGGTCGCTGCGTCCGGAAGACCTCGTCGACTCCGAACTCGTCCTTGACGTCGCCCACCGCATAGGTGACCGCCAGATCCGGGTGGTGCTCGGAAAGCTCGAGCCCTAGGTACGTCAGCGGGTTTTCGGCATGGTCGAGGGCGATGAGATGCCGGGGAGCGAACCGCGCGAGCTGCCGGCAGAGCTCCGATCCGATGGAACCCGCAGCGCCCGTCACCAGCACCGTTCTCCCGCGGATCCGCTCGGTAATGCCCTCGAAGTCGATCGAGACGGGATCGCGTCCCAGGAGGTCCTCGATCTGGACGTCACGGACCTGCCCGAGCGCGCCCTTGCCGACGACGAAGTCGGTGAGCGCGGGAACGGTGCGGCAGGAAACGCCGGCTTCCTGGCAATAGCTCACGATCTGGCGGACGAGACGCGCCGGCGCGGAAGGCGCCGCGATCATGACCTCCTGGATGCGACGCTCGTCGATCAGGCGAGGCAGATCGATGGTCGCACCGAGCACCGGCAGATCCTCGATGCGTCGTCCGAGCTTCGTCGGATCGTCGTCCACGAAGCCGATGGGTACCAGTTCGATGTTCTGCCGGCGTTGGAGCTCGACGGCGAGCGTGGCGCCCACGTCCCCCGCGCCGGCGATCAACAACCGACGGCTGCCGGCCGGAGTTCGTCGCATCGGATTGCGCAGGATCTTCCAAGCGATGCGGCTGGCCAGGATCAGGATGGTGGCGAGAAGCCACGAGAGGATGACCACGCTCTTGGGAAACGGCTGCGCTGCCGGAATCAAGTTGAGGAAGAACAGGAGGAAAAACGAGACGAAGAGCGTCCGGGTGATCTTCAGGAATGTCGGGATTCCCGCATAGCGCCACAGTGCCTGGTTGACACCGGAGAGGTTCATCAGCAGGAGGACACCGAGCGTGTAGAACGGGGCAAGTGGAACGAGACGTGCGACATAGGCTCGTGCCGGCATGAGCTCGCCATCGAACCGCAGGGCCAGAGCGGCCAGGACCGCAGCATTCAGCAGCACGGTGTCGATCAGGTTGAGGAGTATGAGCTTCCAGCGGAGCTTCACGCGCGTTGTCCTTGCTCTGCGGCCAGTCCAGCCCAAGCAACCATTCTGCGGTGTGGGACAGAACCGGTCAAACGACAATTGGTTCGGGATTCGCCAGGTTCCTCCATCCTGTTTCGACCGTGGAACGGGGTCTCTGGAGAAGACTCGTGCGACCTCGCCACGCCGGCGACACGGCGTGCCGTCGATCCGGGAAATCCCAGTGCGTCAACCGACTTCGCTCGCCGGTTGCAGCGACGCGCGAGCCGATCTTCGGCGGGGCAGGACCCCACCGATTCTTGACAGACCGCACCCCGGTCCCCACAATCCCGCCGGTCCGGTCGTGGGATGCGCCCGGCACGATGGGGCGCCGTG
>JAGQHR010000783.1 GCA_020431745.1 Candidatus Eiseniibacteriota bacterium | reverse complement strand
CCTCCACTGATTACCCCCACCTTGAACCCGAGCCGCTTGAGGACACGGATCGTCTCTTCCGCACCGGGAGTCAGAGGGATCGCGTCCGCCAATCGCTCCAGCGCCTCGCGCTCGAGCCCGGCGAGCAGCTTGACGCGCGCACGCAGGGCTTCGGCGAAATCCAGCTCCCCCGCCATCGCACGCTCGGTGATGCGCGACACCTCGGGTGCGACCCCGGCCAGCCGGGCCATCTCGTCGATGACCTCGCCGGCGATGAGGGTGGAGTCCCCGTCCATCACCACGACCCGCTTGCTCTGCCGATAGATCGCCTCGGGCGCGAGCGAGATGTCGACGCCCAGACGTTCGGACTCCTGGATGAGATCGCGCCGCAACGCGTCCGCATCGGGAACGCGCGCGACGTCCAGCAGGAACTCGGCGGCGCGAATGTCGCTCTCCGCGAGCCTCCGAATGCTCACGATGTTGGCCTGGTGATGCGACGTGACCGCCGCCAGCGCCGCGACCGTCCCGGCCGCAGCCGCCGCCCCGAGAACGGTGAGCGCCCAAAGATTGGTGGACCGCAGCTCCTGAACTTCCGCGGGCGAAAGGGGCCGCACCTGGACCTGGAGGCCCCACTCCCCGGCAGCCGCGAAGAAGCGATGCAGGATCGCCTGGGACTTCGCCGGATCCTCGCTCAGGTCCACCAGAAAGGACAGGGCGAGAAAATCCTGGAGGGTCGCCTGCTCGATATCGACCAGCTCGATCCCGCTTTGGGAGAGCACCCGGGCCAACGCCGCGAGCACCCCGGGCCGATCTCGACCGGAAACGGAGAGGATCATCGGTTCGCGCAGACTCATGGTCTCCTTCAGCCCTCCAGGGATTCTGGCGTGTTGCAGTTCCGGAACTGGGCCGCGAATTCGGGTTCGATGTCCAACCAATGCGTCTCGGCTCGCTGCAGGAATCGGTGCAACGCCCGTTCCCCTTCGTCCAGCAAGGAACACAAGAGAGGAAGAGCTTCCGTTTCCACCAGCAGGACCGGCTCGGCGAGGCGTTCGCGCGAAAGCGTCACCGAGGGCTCAGCCAAGCGTTCGCGCGAGTGCGTCACCGAAGGCTCGATCATGCCTTCGGCGCCGCGACGGGTGACCGGCTCGGCGCCTTGGCTAGCTGAAAACGCCACCACCGGAGCGGCTCCGCGCGCCTCGAGCAACCGGTCGATCGGCGTTAGGGCCAAGTCCGGCATGTCGCACGGAGTCACCAGAACAGCGCCGCCGCCGGCGACCTCGAGCGCCGCCGCGATCCCCCCCAACGGTCCCTGACAGAGTCGTCGATCCGGATGCGCCGCTACCTCTCGAAGATGGGGCGCGGCCGCCCTGGCGGAAACGAGGTCCCGTCCCACGACACACGGTGCGGCGAAACGGCGCGCGAGCAGAAGCAACGCCTTCTCCAGCCAGGTCGGAACGACGTCTTGGTCTCCAAGGCCCGATGCTCCTGCGAGCACCGTCGGTTCGTCTCCGTGTCCGCCACCTCTGGGCTCGATTCCCGCGACGATCGGAACGGCTCGCGGGATCATCGGGAGCGCCGCCTTGTCGCGTCCCATCCGCCGGGAGCGGCCGCCGGCGAGCACGACACCCAACGCGCCCGACACCTTCTCCCGGACCGAATAGCGCAGTTCTCCCTCGATCGCGTCCACGAGCCGATGCAGCCCCGCGTCTGAACGAAGGTCGGCTGCCGCTGCCCGGAGCCGTCCCGGCTCCGCCTCCGCGCGCGTCGCCAGAGTCGGCTCGTCAGGAACTCCCTCGTGCGGAAACGCGCCTGGTCCCGCCGTGTACGGTTCGGATTCGATCGCTCCGGAGGTGCCGGGGGTCCCGCGCAGAACGTCGACGAAGAAGAGGACCTCGCATCCGCCAACGTCCGGCAACGCGTTCCAGATCGCGATGTCGCGTTCCGCGGCACGGAACCGGCGATTCCCGGATGGGCGCGGCTGCCACGACACCCCGGTTCTCCGCGCGAGCCGCGCGTCCACCAAGGCCGCGAGCGCGCGCACCCGGTCCTCGTCGCAAGCGGAACGTGCATCCACCATGATTACGAGTGGCGCCGCGTCGAGCCTCGGCATCAGGTTCTCCGAAACTCGCCGCTCTTCCCGCCGGTCTTCTCGAGCAGGCGAACGCCATCGATCTCGATGCGCTTCTCGACCGCCTTGAGCATGTCGTAGACCGCGAGCGCGGCGACCGAGACGGCCGTCAACGCTTCCATCTCCACGCCGGTGCGCGCAAAGGCGGAGGTCGACGCGACGACATGAACGCGTTCTCCTTCCAAGGTCAGATCGACCTGCACGTGATCGAGCGGCAGGACGTGGCAGAGAGGAATCAGCTCGTGCGTGCGCTTCGCC
>JAGQHR010000782.1 GCA_020431745.1 Candidatus Eiseniibacteriota bacterium | reverse complement strand
CCGTGTCGTCGAGGGGCGGGGTGTTGACCCTGACGAAGGCCTGAGTGACCGATTGGATGCGCAGGACATCGAGTACGAAACCGCTCGGCAGGTGCCGGAATCGTCCCCCCACCCGCATCCCGTTCTCGTTTTCATAGACGCATTCGACCGCGAAGTCGGCGATGCGCTTCCCTTCCGAGAGCGAGGCGAACTCGTCGGTTCCCGTGGACAAGGGGATGGTTCCTCCATCGGTCATCGATCCGGAACGGTCGGCCGGGGGCCGGTGAGCGTCGGACCCGGCGCCGTTTGCAGCGGCGGATCCGACCGCGCACAGGGTCCCGAAAGTGGCGGCCGCGAGAACGAGCAAACGACGGATCGGAGTCATCGGTGAGGGGATCGGTCGAGATCGGGCAGGCTGGTCCATCTTCGGATCGGTCCTTTCGTGCGAGTTCCAAGGGCTCCGCGCCCGGCCTCGGTCCATCCTATGATTGGAGGGACGCAGCGGCACAGATCGAAGTGAGCCTCTCCCCGGCCGCGCGCGGCGACCTGCCGGTCCCGCCGGAGGGTCCACCGGAGGCGGTCCACCGGAGGAGATTCCATCGTTCCGCAGGCGCCGCCGGAACAGATTTCCCCACTGCTTCCGCGGGAGCCGTCGGCTGGAAGCGGACTCATGGGCCATCCTGGACATTCCGCCATAAGTCTCTCCGCATCAACGCTTAACAACTTCGGGGAATACCTATAAAGGAGTCTCCCGCCTCCGTCGATTGCAACCCGAAACCAAAGTACCGGGAGGACCTCCCGGCACGGGGGGAACCGCATGTCACGACTGGCCATCAAGCCTACGGGCGTCGAGCGATTCTTCGAGGAGAACGAGATCATCGTCAGCAAGACGGATCTCGCCGGAAGGGTCACCTACGCCAACGAGGTCTTCCTCAAGATTGCCGGCTACACCGAGGAAGAGATCCTCGGGGCGCCGCACAGCATCATCCGCCACCCGGACATGCCCCGGGCCGTGTTTCAGGTCCTTTGGGACACCATCGAGGCCGGCAAGGAAATCTTCGCCTACGTGATCAACATGGCGAAGAACGGCGATCACTACTGGGTGCTGGCGCACGTCACGCCCACCTTCGGGCCCGACGGGAAGATCGTCGGATACCATTCGAACCGCCGTGTTCCGGATCGCAATGCCGTCACCGTCGCCGCCGATCTCTACGCACAGCTTCGGGCCGTGGAAAACGAGCACCCCGACCGCCGGGAAGGACTGGCCGCCTCGCTGGCCCTCCTCGGGCAGGCGCTCGCGGACACCGGAATGCCCTATGAAGAATTCGTCTGGACCCTGGCTGCCTGATCGCGAAACGGAGCACGACTCATGAATCCGTCCCTTGCCGTCGTCGGAACGACTTCCCACGAAGATCTCGCGGCCGAGAACGAAGCTCTCCGCGCCGAGCTGGAGCGCTACCACACCGCGTTCGCCGAAGTGAGCCGCGTCTGCTTCGAAGCGGCCCACGGCAACCTCGAGCCGCGCATGCTGCACGCGCCGGAGGACCCGGAGCTCGCCAACGTCTATCACGCGATCAACCAGATGCTCGACCTGACCGACGCGTTCGTCCGCGAAGCGGGGGCAGCTCTGCAGCACGCCAGTGAAGACAAGTTCTACCGGCTGGTGATCCTGCGCGGAATGCGCGGGTCCTTCCAGTGGGGGGCCGGACTCATCAACGACGCGATCGCGACGATGCGGAAGAAGACGCAACAGCTGAGCGACGCGAAGGTCGCGCGGCTGCGCCTGGCCGACGAGTTCGAGTCGGTGGTGAAGGAGCTCGTCAACAGCGTGGCCGCCGCCGCGACCGAAACTCGATCGACCGCCGACGCGCTCGCCCAATCCGCCGAATCGACAAGCCAGCACTCCGCCTCCGTGGCCGAGTCGTCGGCCAATGCGTCGGCGAGCATGGAAGGGGTCGCCAGTGCGACGGAGGAGATCACCAGCACGGTCAGCGAGATCGACCGGCAGGTCCAGGACGCGACCACGATCTCGACCACGGCCGTGAACGAGGCCGATCACACGACGAGCATGGTCAACGGTCTCAGCACCGCCTCGCGGGACATCACCCGGGTGGTGAATCTGATCAATCAGGTCGCCCGCCAGACCCGGCTGCTCGCCCTCAACGCCACGATCGAAGCAGCCCGGGTCGGTGATGCCGGTCGCGGCTTCCAAGTCGTGGCCTCGGAGGTCAAGAACCTCGCGACCCAGACCGCGGACGCGACGAAGGAGATCGAGCAGCAGGTCCTGGGGATTCAGAGCGCGACCGACGGCGCCGTCACGGCGATCGGCACCATCGGCCAGACGATCCGTCAGATGAATCAGATCTCCATGAACGTGGCGCACGCCC
>JAGQHR010000781.1 GCA_020431745.1 Candidatus Eiseniibacteriota bacterium | reverse complement strand
GGTCACGAACGCCTCGTTCGGCACGCGATCCAGGTAGTACTGCTTGGCATCGGCGGCTTTGGCCGCTTGCTCATCGCGACCGGCCGGGTCCCAGCTTCCGCCGTCGTGATCCACGAAGACCAGCACCACCATCACCGACCCCCGGGCGTAGTGGGCGGCATCGTTGTCCGTGACGCCGCCGCGATGGGCGGTACCCGATCCCCCATCCAGCATCGAACCGTGAATCGGGGGCCGACAGACATCGTTCGGCGACCAGGACTCTCCGTTCTCTGCCGTAGTTGCCACCCGCGCCCCGCTGGTGAAGAAAGCTTCCAGTGGGGGCGACTGCGCCCGCACTGGAGAGGCGCCCAGGATGAGCACGGACGCGACCGCCACCGAAAGCGCGACGGGGAGCGCGACGCGAAAGAACGAGGCGATGCCGCGCGCCCCGGATGCGCGAGTGCAGAGCGCCCTTGCGGACCGAACGCGACCGCTTTCGACGATCTCGCGGAACGAGGTGGTTCTCATCGGGCACCTCCATCCGTCTGCGAGGGAACACCGGGGAACGAGCCCCGGCTCTGCGGCTCCGCCCGACGCAGCGCATCGAGCTTTTCTTCCTCGGTCTGCGGCGTTCGTTCCCGCCGGTTCTCCATCGGGGCAAGGAAGCGAGTGCCCGCCGCTTCGGACACCGAAATCGCCGCCCGAGCCAGGGAGAGCTTTTGCTCCTCGGTGAGGTTTTCCGACTCGAGAGTCGTACCCGTCGCGCCGGGCTCTTCCACCCTCCCGATCTCGGGCGCCAGCTGGTCGAGTGAGAAGTAGGAGGAGGTCGCCGATCCAGGCGTCGCGCTCCGCCCGGCCCAGGCCGGACGCAGGCTCACTGCGATCGCGGCCCCGATCGCGACCAGACCCAGCACCGACAGGGCCAGCGTCACAAGTCGTTTGTGGTGTGTCATTTGTCGATCCTTTCCGAGCCTCGCGGCTCCCTTCGGGCACCACGCGGATCGCTCCGCCGGGGACCGTGTCCATCTCGAAAGGCGCAATGCCGGGCGATGGTGTAACGCGGAAAGTCCCTAGGGTGAGATTTCCGTGGCGGAAGAATCGAGAACCGATCGCGTGGTATCCTCGGTGCCATGCTTCAGCTCCTCCGGAATGCGCACGTCTTTTCTCCGGAGCCGCGCGGCTCGTGCCACCTCCTGATCTCGGGAGAGCTCGTGGCCTGGATGGGACAGGATGTGGAGCTCCCCGCCGAGCTCGACGCGGAAGAGATCGACCTCGAAGGCCGCATCGTCATCCCGGGTCTGATCGATCCGCACGTACACATCACGGGCGGTGGCGGCGAATCCGGAGAGCACACCCAGATCGCACCCGTGCCGTTCGAGCACTTCGCTTCGTCGGGCATCACGACCGTCGCCGGTCTGTTGGGCACCGACGACGAAACCCGCGGAACCACCTCGTTGATCGCGACCGCGCGCGGGCTGCGCAACAAGGGGATGTCGGCCTATTGCTATACCGGCGGCTATCACATCCCGCCGATGACCCTGACCGGCACGGTCCGCAAGGACATCGTCTTCATCGATCCGGTGATCGGAGTCGGAGAGATCGCGATCAGCGACCACCGCTCGAGCCAGCCGACGCTGGACGAGGTGCTGCGAGTAGCGAGCGAGGCCTACGTCGGTGGCATGCTGGCCAACAAGGCCGGAGTCGCGCACTTCCACCTCGGGAACGGGCCGCGGGGGCTCTCCTTGTTGCGGGACGCGATCCGGACGTCCGAGATTCCGCCGCGCGTCTTCTATCCGACCCACGTCAACCGCCGGAAGCGGCTCTTCGAAGAGGCGATGGACCTCGCGACGCGCGGCTGCTACGTCGACGTCACCGTCTACCCCAACGGATCCGACCAAGAGGGTCTCTCCGCGGAGGCGGCGATTCTCCTCTATCTGGAGTCGGGTCTGCCCGGCGAGCGCCTGACCGCGAGCTCGGACGCCGGAGGCAGCCTGCCGCGGTTCGATTCCGAAGGAAACCTGATCGCGCTCGACACGGGCCAGCCGTCGGCTTTGACCCGGTGCCTGACGTCACTGCTCCGGGAAGGTCATTCCGTGCGGCGGGTGTTGCCCATCTTCACGCTCAATCCGGCCCGCGCCCTGCGTCTCTTCAAGAAAGGGCAAATCACGAAAGGATCGGACGCCGATCTGGTGGTGCTCGACGAACGATTCGAGGTGGATTCGGTGATGGCCCGCGGACGTTGGATCCACGGGCCGCTCGCACAGGGAGCGAAATCGAGCTCCGCACTCCCCGTCGGAGGCGCCCGGAGCTGATGCGGCTTCGTGGCCCGGTCGGCGGCCCCGAAGCTGAGCCCGTGTCGGCGGCTGGTCGTGACACCGGACCGTCGCG
>JAGQHR010000780.1 GCA_020431745.1 Candidatus Eiseniibacteriota bacterium | reverse complement strand
AGGATCTGATCGATGACTCGGATCCGGATGTGGCCGAGCGGGCCCAACGCACTCTGGATCGGTGGCAGGAGACCGACGAACGCGAACGCGCCCGCATCGAAACTAGAGCTTCACGTACTCGAACTCGAACGGAAGCCCCTTGATGCCCTTGCTGGGCGGTGCGATCCAGTTCGCGATCCGTCCCGGCTCGTAGACCGGCATCATCAGGGAGCGCACATACTCGTAGTCCGCCGGCGTGGGCAGCCACTCGTCCCGGCGACGATCCCACTCCTCGCGCGCGATCAGCTTCCCGTCCGGCGTGACCGGTTGATCCGCGTAGATCCCGATCGCGCGGTGGAACGCGACGTGCGGTAGGCTGAGCCGATAGGAGAACCCGGCCTCCTCGATCGCCTTGTTCCACTTGTCGACGCCGCGCTGACAATCCTCGACGTAGGCGTCGCGCAGCACGGTGTTCATCGCGTTGCGCATCGGCACATCCTGCGTGACGAAGCGATCGCCTTCCAGCGTCGGAACCCCGTAGACGGCATCGAGGACGACGTGGTCCTCGTACTTCTTCTGCTCCTGGGCGCGTCCCTTGAGCCCGGCCGCGAAGTAGTTGGCCGCGTTGCTCGAGATTTCGCCTCCGAAGAGGTCGAGCGAGACGGAGAACCATTGGTTGAGGTAGCGCTGCACCATGGGTAGGTCGACCCCACCCCGGGCGCGCGGGTTCTCGTTGGGATCCTCCTTCATCAGCTCGCAGGCCCGCTGCACCACGCGGAGGACTCCCGTCTCCCCGACGAACATGTGGTGCGCCTCCTCGGTCAGCATGAAGCGGCAGGTCCGCGCCAATGGATCGAAGCCGCTCTCGGCGAGCGAGAGGAGCTGGTACTTCCCGTCACGATCCGTGAAGTAGGTGAACATGTAGAAGCTGAGCCAGTCTTCCACCGGCTCGTTGAACGCACCCAGGATGCGCGGACGATCCGGGTTGCCGCTCCGCCGATCGAGCAGGGCCTCGGCCTCTTCCCGCCCGTCCCGACCGAAGTAGGAGTGCAACAGATAGACCATCGCCCACAGGTGCCGCCCTTCCTCGACGTTGACCTGGAACAGATTGCGCAGGTCATAGAGGGACGGGGCGGTCTTGCCGAGCAACCGTTGCTGCTCGACGGAAGCAGGCTCGGTGTCCCCCTGCGTCACGATGAGACGCTTGAGGACGTTGCGATGCTCCCCGGGGACCTGCTGCCAGGCCGGCTCCGCGGCGAAGTCGCCGAAGCCGATCTTCCGATCCGGCTCGGGATCGGTCAGAAAGATCCCCCAACGATAGTCGGGCATCTTCACGTAGTCGAAGTGGGCCCAACCGTCGTTATCCGCGGAGATCGCCGTACGCAGATAGACCTGATCCTGCTGGAAGCCCTCCGGTCCCATGTCGGTCCACCACTTGAGGAAGTCGGGCTGCCACTTCTCCAACGCGCGCTGGAGCTTCTTGTCCGAGGACAGATCGACGTTGTTGGGGATCGAATCGTATTGATTGACGGTGCTCAAGTACGCCTCCAATCGAACTCCGGCCGGGCCGGCTTTCCGTACAGCGAAAGCGCGCCCTTCTCGCCGGTCGAGTTCGGTCGCGTGAAGATCCAGTTCTGCCAGGCCGAGAGCCGACCGAAGATCTTGGTCGCCATCGTCTCGGGCCCGGGAAGCCGCAGGTTCGCCTCCATGCCGGTGAGCGCGTCGGGGCTGAGCGACGCGCGCTCCTCGATCGCGATCCGCACCTCGTCCTCCCAGTCGATGTCGTCGGGAGTGAAGGTGACGAGGCCGGCGTCCAGCGCGTCCTCGGGACCGAGCAGATCCTCCAGGCCGCGCGCCTCCCCGAGGCGTTGGGGCTCTCCGTAGAAACGTGCTTCCAGACGGCTCCATCCCGAGTGCGTCGGGAGGCCGTCGAAGTTGAGCGGAGAGAGCCCGATCGACACCGGCCGATCGGGATCGTCCAGCATATAGCTGCGGTCGCAGGCGAGCGCGAGCTCGAAGAGGCTGCCGGCGAAGCACGATCCCGGCTCGATGAGCGCGAAGAACGAGCGGGCCGTGATGTCCAGCCGTTGGAGCACGCGCTTCATGTGCCAGCGCACCTCACGAACGAACCCATCGCTGCTGCCGGCCTCCCAGACCGCGCGATCGACACGGCGGACCGCTTCCGGATCGCCCTCGGTCTTGATCGTCACCATCCCGATGAGTGGATGATTGAACCGCAGGTGCAGGAGGACGTCGTCCAGCTCCCGGAACGCCCGCAATGCCCAGAGATCGGCTCCCCGCGCACGCATCTCCGCGGCCTCGACCGGTTCCTCACCAGACGGTCCGCGCATCATGAGCGTGGCCACGCGTTGGCCCGCGTCGATCTCCAA
>JAGQHR010000779.1 GCA_020431745.1 Candidatus Eiseniibacteriota bacterium | reverse complement strand
CGGTTGATGTCCAGCCCATCCGGATCGCCATCGAGATCGAGATCTGCGACCGCCACGGCGAAGGCGTCGCCAGCGGAGGGGATCACGCGCGCACCGAGGAATCCACCGGTTCCATCGTTGATGAAGCTGATGAGTCCGGGCTCCTCGAACTCCGCACCGAGGAGGTCGACGAATCCGTCGCCGTCGAGATCGGCCGCTGCCAAGTCAACGGCGGCGTCCCGGAACGGGAGCAGGTAAGGATAAAGGTCTACGGAAAAGACGCCGTTGCCATTGTTCCGGAGAATGGCGATCTTGCCGTCATCCTCGTACTCGTCGTACGCGAACGTGGATGTGTAGGCAATGTCGGAATCTCCGTCCAGGTCGGCATCGAACACGACGAGTGAGCCGTACTCTCCATCGTTGACCTCCGGGAAGATTCCCGGGTACCCGCTGGGTTCGCCGAACACACCGGTCCCGTCGTTGAAGAGGATGCTCACCCGGGCGGGTTCATCGTGGGCCACTGCCAGATCCAAGTCGCCATCATTGTCGAGGTCGGCGGCGGCGATCCCGTTGGGGTCGGCGGCTCCCGTCTCATACGTGATTCTCGGCGCGAAAGCACCGTTGCCGAGGTTCGCGAAGACCGAGATCGTCGTTCCCGAGCGACCGTGGTTGGTCACGGCGAGGTCGACGTCCCCGTCGCCGTCGAGGTCTCCCGCGCAGACACCGTGTGCTCCGTGGATACCTGTATCTAGGTAGGTCGCCGTTTGAAGGCTCCCGTCGCCGTTGTTGCGCAGTATCGCGATGTTCCCTCCGAACGCACCGATGTCGTTGAAGAAACAAGCGAGAACGACGTCGAGATCACCATCCGCGTCGATATCGGCGAGGGCGACGTCGAGCGGGTCGTAAAGGACCGGATAGCGGACGGGCGCCGAGAACGTGGCCGGAGCGCCATCCACACTGCCCTGGTTGAGATAGACATAGACGCCATCGATGCCGGGGGGAAAGCCGGGCGGAGCGATGCCCAACTGACCCGCTACCGCGTCTGGTAGGCCATCGCCGTTCATGTCGGCAGCCGCCACACAAGTCAGCCCCTCCTGCGCCCACTCCCGGTTCGTTGCGTCGAACGACCGGAAAGGGGCGTCGAAGTAGCGCTGTGCGGAGGCGGAGGAACCGATCATGGTGAGCAGCAACATCACCCGAAGCAGCTGCCTGGAAAACACAATCCACGTGCCGTACATACTGAACCTCCGTTTCGGTCCCTTCTTGCGGCACCCGTGCGTCTTGCGGGGCCTCGGGCCGTCGTGGGTGAGATGGGGCAAGGAGTGACTTTCGCCCAGGATTCAACGATCGGGGACATCAAGGCAGTGCTGCTACAGGCGGAGGTTGATACATCGAATGCGTCATCCTACCCCGACGGCCTTCCGTACGGAGTCCCGCCCCCTCCACCCGCGCACGGGCCGGCTTCATCCGGCGCTGAGAAGCCCCGGGGGTCAGGCGGCAACCCGATCCCCGGGGCCTCCCCACTCGCGGAACATTCCCGCAAACGTGACCGTCGTCCCACTCTCGCGTTCCGCGGAGTGCGGACGCGGACGGCGGCTACGAGGAGCTCGAGCAGTGTCCGGCCGGTTCGGAAGCAGTCTCCATCGGAAGCATTTCATCTCCTCTCAGCCGACTCTTCGAGTGCGGCCAGTGCGGTCGAGATTTGGTGGGCGTTGAATGGTTTCGACAGGAATGCGCGGTGGGGGCCGCTGGCTGCGAACTCGAACGCGTCGCTCGTCCGGGAAGACTCCCCGGAGATAAGGAGGACGGGGCAGGGCCTCCCTCCGGTGCTGGAATCGAGCTGTCGACAGAGCGAGATGCCGTCGAGGCCCGGAAGCTGGACGTCGGTGATGAGGAGCTCGATCCCCCCTCGCCGCACCATCTCCAGGGCCTGATGGCCGGTACTCGCCTCGCGGACCTCGCCGACGAAGGGGCAGAGTCGACTCACGGCTCTCCGGACATAGCCCCGCATGTCGGGGTCGTCGTCCACCACGAGCAGCGTCTTCCTTCCGGTCTCGGTCATCTCGTCTCCCGCGATTCGCATTTCCGCCGTGCCTCTGCACGACCCGGGGAAACGTATCCAGGATCTCGGCAATGGTGGTAACAGCCTGGTTGCATTGTGCTTAGGGGACGGCTTCTGCAACCTCACCGACATCGTTTGCAACACAGGGAGAAGCCCTCCGGGGCCAGGAATGCGATACTTCCCCCAATGCTTTCCCGCCCAACTGCGAGCGCGACTTTCCGGACCAGGGCCCAGGCGGGGCGATTCGTCTCGGCGTGGGTCACCAGGCTGCCATTCGGCTCTCGGTGCGCGCCGAGGTCCCGGTGTGCCCCCAGCGCTCGCGCGCTCGCCATTC
>JAGQHR010000778.1 GCA_020431745.1 Candidatus Eiseniibacteriota bacterium | reverse complement strand
CCCCACCGTTCCGAAGACGAGCGCGGCATAGAGGATCGCGGGCGCGTGGGGGCGCAGCGCATCCAGGCTCATGCCCTGATTGAGGCTGCGGAGCTCGCGCAGGCTCGGTCCCCAGGAATAGCCGACGGAAAAGGCGTAGTACGCGTACGGAACGCCGGCCAGCGGAGCGCTCGTGTCCCCGCGCAGCTTCTCTCCGCTCGGAACCATCGTCGGCTCCAGGGCTCCGGATACTTCGACGTGCCGATCCCAGAACCGGACGATCCATGGTCCCATCAGCAGCAGGGTCAGGACCCAGGAGACCGCAAGGCCGCGCCAGAGCCCTCGCCCGCTCCGCCCCCTCAGAAGCTGCACGAGGCCGTGGGTCAGGACCACGAAGAGATGCGCCAGATTGCTGAGGAACCCGAGGAAGTTCACGACACCATAGGCCAGAAACCGCCGCTGCGTCCCGAGGCTGATCCGCAGGAAGAAACCGGTCGCGAGCACCCCTGTCAGCATGAACAGCGTGTAGTTGCGCAACTCCTGGGCGTACCAGACGTGAAAGGGATTGAGGGCCAGGAGCCCGGTGGCGATCCACAATGTCTTGGGCCGGTTCAGAGGCTGCAGGGACCACGCGAACGCCGGGATCGTCAGCACGCTGAGCACGGCCTCCAACGACCGCAAGGCGAGCTCCCCGGTTCCGAAGAGGTGGCTCCACAGATGGAGGAGCAGCGAATGCAGAGGTCCGTGCAGATCGTCGAAAAACTGCGCGGGCGTCATCGAACCGAAGAGCCGCGCGTACTTGATGGTGGCCGCCTCGTCCACCCAGAAGGACTGGTGGGTCAGGTGGAAGCAGCGGACGAGCGCGCCGAGGAGGGTGAGCGCGACGAGAGCCCAGACGGAGGCGGAACGCCCCCGGGGACGCTGCATCAATAGGCCCCTTCCCCGCTCAGCACCGCGGGAATGGTGCGCAGGAGAATCTGGACGTCCAGTCCGAAGCTCCGCCGATCGATGTACTCCATGTCCAAACGCATCCACTCGTCGAACCCGATTCGACACCGGCCGCTGATCTGCCACAGACACGTGATGCCGGGACGCACGGAGAGGCGCCGCAGCTGCCATGGTTCGTACTTCACGACTTCCTCGGCGATGGGCGGGCGGGGCCCGACCAGGGTCATGTCTCCGATGAAGACGTTCCAGAACTGTGGCAGCTCGTCCAAGCTCGTGCGACGGAGAACTCGCCCGACCCGGGTGATGCGGGGATCGTTCTCGATCTTGAAGACGGGCCCATCGACCTCGTTGAGGTTCTGGAGCCGGTCACGCACCGCTTCGGCGTTGCGCACCATCGACCGGAACTTCCAGAAGTAGAACCGCCGCCCACCGCGCCCGACGCGCGTAGACCGATAGAAGATGGGTCCCCCGTCCTCCAGCTTGATCGCCAAGGCGATGACCAGAAAAACGGGAAGCAGAGGGAGCAGCGCGAGCGTGGTGAGAACGAGATCGAGGCCCCGCTTGCCGACGCGCTGGTAGAACGTGACGTCGGGAGTCACGGGGATCGTCTCCCCGCCCGTCCACGCCGGAAGGTTGGCGAAGGTCGGATGACCGGACGCGGATTCTCGCGGAGGCTCCGATGACTTCCCGGGAGCGGCCCCGGTCAGGGACGCCGGCAGAGGCGATACCCGCGATTCTTCCGAAAGGGAACTCAACAACTACTCCCGCCAAGGCCCGAGGAGGCAGACCGCGAGGGGTCGCCGTCCCATTGTCTGACCGGCGGATACGGCCGCCGGGACAGCACAAGGCCACTCTCGTTGGACGCCCCCGCTCGGGAGGGCGTGGGACCTGCTGTACGACATGCTTCGAGCATGCCGAACCAGCCCTTCAGCTCACCATGGTGCATGTGGTCGCGTTCGCGAGCGACCCGCCTTGTACCAATCTTTCGATCGACGCCTCCGGGTAGGCCGACAGCCGCGCAGGCTGGAAGTACTTGTGATTCAACCGGATAAATGATACCAAAACCCTTCCGCAATGTCAAGGAGCGCTCCGGAACCCCGTCAACCTCGCCCGATCCCTCTGGGTATCGGCGTCCCGGACGGGCGTCCCGAGTCCGCCGCCACCAGCCCCTTGAGGCTCATCTGCTGTCGTACGAAATAGAAGAATCCCAGGCCGGTGACCGGAAACCATTGGCTCGCGTGATAGATCAAAGTGAAAGAGAGCGCGAGAGACGGATCGACCCCGTACTGCTTGAGCGCGAGCGTTCCGGCGTACTGCAGCGTTCCGATGAAACCCGGAGCGGACGGAATCATGGTCCCGATCGCCATCACGACGAGGACGATCACGCCGGCATCGGTGGGCAGTTCGAGTCCGAGCGAGTGGAATCCACAGACGACCACACCGACCAGGCTCCC
>JAGQHR010000777.1 GCA_020431745.1 Candidatus Eiseniibacteriota bacterium | reverse complement strand
TCCCTGGACTCGGAGTCCAGCCCGGCGGCCGTTCTCTCGGATATCAACCTGCCGGATCTGAACGGTCTCGAGTTCATGCGCCGTCTCCAGGCACACCCTGAATGGTGTGTCGTGCCCGCGGTGCTCATGACCTCGGATCCCACCCGCGATCAGCTGCTCCTGGCCCGCAAGCTCCGCGTCCCGCCGGAGGGATTCCTGGTCAAGCCTGTCACGTTGTCCGCCTTGGAAGAGATCCTCCAGGGGATCATCTCGCGTACCAGTCCGATCTATGTCCTCCGCCACCTCCAGCGGCAGCGGCTCTCGCACGAGCTGCGGGCGCGCTCGAAGGACCGGGACCTCGGCTCGCAGATTCAAGAGGTCGTGAAGTCGCTGGAAGAAGCGGCCAAAGAGCGCGACATGCTGGAGAAGGAAGTCGAGACCGCGCGGGTCGCGCTCGATGGATTGGGGAGCGCCGAGCAGAAGGCGAACCTCAACATGACCATGGAGGAGCTCATGAAGGACGAGCACCGACTGCGTGCTCGACTGCGGGAGCTCCAGGATCATCGCGCGGACCTGCAGGCGCAGCGCAAGAAGCTCGTCGGCGAGATCGACCGCGCACTCAAGCTGCTCGACGCCCAGATCCGCACCGCCGAAGACGTCGTACGTCACCGCATCGCCTAGCCGCCCCGCCTCCCGTTCGACATTCGACGCTTGCCTGAGCTTCGGCCACGACGCCTCTGTATGGTTTCGAGGAGTCCTGTGCTAGCGTTACCGCCATGACGTACCCAGTGTCTTTCCTCATGCTGGGCCATCAGGCCCGTGCGTTTTCCGAAACCGCAAAAACATCCCTGCGGGGCGTGACCCGGATGACCGGTCCTCGGGGGCTGTTCTTCGCTATCTCCGCGGCCCTTCCGGTGTCCGTGTGCGCCGCGGCCACGCTTCACGTGCCGTCCGAGTACCCGACCATCGACGCGGGAATCGTCGCCGCGCAGGTCGGAGACACCGTCCTGGTCGCGCCTGGCGTCTATACCGGGACCGGAAACAAAAGCCTGAGCTTCTACGGCAAAGACATCGTCCTCAAATCCGAGGCGGGACCCGAACAGACCATCATCGATGTCGAAGCGAACTTCCGCGCTCCCGGGCGCGGCATCCTGATCGACGGCGGCGAGTCCGAAGCCTGCGTTCTCGACGGATTCACGATCCAGAACGGATTCATGTCGACCCAGCCCGACCTGGCGCCGTCCAGCGATCTCCACGATCTCAGCGCCGGCGGATTCAAGGTGAATCTCCTCTCACGGCCCACCATCAAGAACATGATCGTGCGCAACTGCCACAGCCAGTTCACCGGCGGAGGCGTCTCCATCGAGATCCAGTCCGCGCCGACCCTCATCAACGTCCGGATCATCGGATGCTCTTCGGAAACTCAAGGAGGCGGGATCAGCATCGAGAGCGGATCGTACCCGGTGGTCCAGGGATGCGCCTTCACCGGCAACCGTGCCCTGATCGGCGGTGGGATGTCCTGCGACTCGAGCCCGTTCAGCGGTCCGATCCCGCAGATCATCGACTGCACCGTCGCGGGTAACTACGCTCGGGACAACGGCGGCGGCATCTTCTGCGCCGCATTCTCCAAGACGACCTTCGAACGGATGGCGGTGGATGGAAACTGCTCCGGCGTCGCAGGCGGCGACATCTGGATCGAACCGATCGCCGAAGCGACGTTCCAGTGCTCGGTCATCGACTCGTCCGGCGTCGACATCGATCCGGACGGCGTCGTCGATTTCTCGAAGGACAACGTCTTGGACGTCCCTCCGGGATTCTGCGATCCGGACACCTGCACGGCGTCGCCGTCCACGGCGGGCGACTACGGAGTCTCGGAGGACTCGCCCTGCCTGGCCCGGAACTCGCCGTGCGGAGCGCGCATCGGCGGCATCGGCCGCGGTGCCTGCGCTCCCGTATCTCCCGTCGTCGAAACGAGCTGGGGGAAGCTCAAGGACATCCTGGGCCGCCCGGGCAAGTAGCCCGAGCAGAGACGGACCCACTCCCGCGGCGTCGCTCGGCTTGACCCTGCGAAGCCCGGATCTATAGTCTTGGAGTGGCCCTCGGAAGGATCACGTCCCCATCGCCTCCGCGGCCGACGTCACCATCGACCCGAGGCTTTGTGATTTCACGATGCGGATCACCCAGATCAGTCGGAAAACTACTCTCGGTTTCGGGAGCCGTCCGCTCCTGACCCTGCTGTGCCTGACGGCCACCGTCGCCTTCACGCCCGGATGCGGATCCGACAACGGCACCGTGTCCCCACCGGCCGGACCGCCTCCGTATCAGCCGACGATTCCGGTGAACTTCCCCGACTTCCGGGAGCCGGAGGACAACCCGACGACGGTCGAGGGCGTCGCCCTGGGT
>JAGQHR010000077.1 GCA_020431745.1 Candidatus Eiseniibacteriota bacterium | reverse complement strand
TGCAGGGTTTCGATTCGCGGACCGTCAAGCGCAAGCAGATCCCGGAGCTGCGCCGTCGGTGCGGCGTCGTCTACCAGGACTTCCGGCTCATTCGCGACAAGACGGTGCAGCAGAACGTCGCCTACGTGCTGCAGATGACCGGAATCCTCGACTCCGCGGTGCTCGGGAGCATCACCCGTCGCGTCCTCGCGGAGGTCGCGCTCTTCGCCAAGCGCAACGACTTCCCCGACGAGCTTTCCGGCGGAGAGCAGCAGCGGGCCGCGATTGCCCGCCCCCTCGTCCACCAACCGTCGATCCTGCTCGCGGACGAGCCCACGGGCAACCTCGATGCCGCGATGGGGACGGACGTGCTCCAGCTCCTTCGTCGCGTGCAGCTGGCCGGAGCCACCGTGATCGTGGCGACGCACGACCACGATCTCGCGCTCAAGTTCGGGGAGCGGATCCTCGTGTTGGACCACGGCACCGTCGTCGAGGATCGGCGGATTCGACCCACCCAGGCCTATGCGATTTCCTGAGGGGGCGCGCTTGACGATGGTAGGCGGCATCCGCGTGCGGGCCGCGGGCCGCTCGCCCGATGCGGGGGGTGGGACCCCGTGAACCATCTGCGATTCTTTCTCTCGGAAGCCTGGGAGTATTTGGTGCGGGGCCGGGCCACCTCGCTGGCGGCGCTCGTGGCGTTGGTTGCCGTGCTCTTCCTCTTCGGACTCGTTCTCCTAGTCACCCACAACGTCCGTGCGTTGACGGAGGAGATCCAGACGCGCAAGGGTCTGACCGTTTTCTTCACCGAAGGGACCTCGGAAGCGCGCGCGAGAGAGTTGGCCTCCGTCTTCGAGGGATTCGGAGAGGTGGCCGGGGCCGAGTTCGTCGATCGCGAACAGGCTTTGGCCGACTTGGAGAAGGACCTGGGCGACTTTCCGATCGGAACGACCCTGGGCGACAATCCGCTCCCGCACAGTCTCATCCTTCAGCTCTCACCCGAAGCCGCAGGCCGTTCGGGAGCCCTGCGGGAGCTGGCGCACGAGCTGCTCGCCTACGACGATGTCGAGGACGTGGTCTACGGCGACGAATGGGTGGACGCGCTGGACCGCAATCTCCATCTCGTGCGGGTCGCGACGATGTCGGTCGGCAGCTTCGCCGCGCTCGCCGTCGGCGTCGTCCTGCTTACCACCCTGCGCCTCCTTTTCGTCGGACGCCGGGACACGCTGCGCATCCTCAAGGTCGTGGGCGCGAGCGACGAGTTCCTGCGCACGCCGTTCCTCTTCCTGGGCGGGCTCCAGTGTCTGATGGCCGCCGTGGTCGCGCTCCTGCTGCTGCACGCGACGCGGTTCTTCTTCGACGCGTTCTTTCCCGGAGTGCAGCAGCTGCCCGGCGGTTGGCAGCTGGGGTTCCTCCTCATCTGCACCGGCCTGGGCGCGCTCGCCTCCTACGTCGCCATCGAACCATCGCTCCGTCGATTGGAGAAGCTCGATGACGAGGTCGTGCGCTAAGGCCGGCCCCGGCCCGAGGGCCGGAGCGCGGCGAACGACCCTCGGGTGGATCGCCGTTGCCGTCATCGCGCTCTGCGTCGGCGTCGGGAACCCGGGGTGGGGCGCCGACGTCGACGCCCGGCGCGCCGAGCTGGAGAAGCTGAAGGGGCAGATCGAGTCGAACCGCGGAGAGATCGAGAAGCTGCGGGCGCGGGAGGCGGAGAAGGAACAGCTCCAGGTGACGATCGATCGCGACCGCGATCTCACCCGCCGCTATCTCGAACAGCTCGCCGCCCAAGAACGGGATCTCCGGGATTCGCAATCCGAGCGGCAGAAGGACCTGCTCGCGCTGGAGGTTCGCATCGACGAAACCACCGATCGCCTCCGCCGTCGCCTGCTGCACTACTACAAGCTCCGCCACGTCAAAGGGGGGGAGCTCCTCTTCTCGTCGAACAGCTTCCCCGAGGTGTTCGCCCGGTCCCAGTTCCTGGTCCGGATGATCGAGCATGATCGCGTCGACCTCCTGGCCCTGGCGCAGGATCGGGCGGAGGCAGCCCGCGTCTCCTCCCAGATCACGGAGCGGAGGCAGGAGCTGGACGGATTGATCGCGGAGAAGAAACGGGAAGAGACCCGGTTGGCCGCCGAGCACGCCGACGTGGGGCGGCAGCTGGCCGGCATTCAAAGCGAGCGGCAGGCTCACGAGGCGCGCCTGCGCGAGCTGGAAGAGACGCAGAGCCGGATCCGGAAGCTCCTCGAACAGCTGGAGAAGGCACGTTCGGAAGGGAGCGGCCCGGCCGTCGGTGGAGACTTCGCGAAGCTGCAGGGACGCCTGCGCTGGCCGGTGCGCGGGCGCGTGGTCGCGGAGTTCGGCTTCGAGGTGCACCCCAAGTACGGAACCAAGGTGCCGCAGAACGGCATCATCATCGCGGCTCCCGAGGGCACCCCGATTCAGGCCGCGGCCTCCGGTCGCGTCGAGTTCGTCGATTGGTACGACGGCTACGGGCGGACCGTCATCCTCAATCACGGCGGCGGTTTCTACACGCTCTACGCGCACGCTTCGGCGGTCCTCGTGCATCGTGGAGACACCGTCACCGCCGGCGAGGAGATCGCACGCGTCGGCGACACCGATTCCGTGCGCGGATTCTGCCTCCACTTCGAGGTGCGGCGGCAGCAGGACGCGCTCGATCCGCGGGATTGGCTTTCTCCCTGACTCCCCTGTACCATGCCCGGCATGACCGAAGGTGAGACGAACGGCTCCGACCTGCGGGCGCGGGTGCTGGGGCAGGGCGAGATCTTCCGCAAGCTCGATCACGCGCTGGCGACGGAGCGGCTGGCCCACGCGTATCTCTTTCTCGGTCCGCGCGGCACCGGCAAGACGAGGACGGCGATCGCCTTCGCCCAGCGGCTCCTCAGCCCCGATCCGGATACCCCGGCGTTCCGGAGAGTCGCGCGGCTCGCGCATCCGGATCTGCATCTGGTTTTTCCGATGTCGAAGGACGATGCCGCCGACGGCACGCGGGTCGGTCAGATCCTTTCTGAGTACGCCTCCAATCCGTACGGGATGCTCGCGACCTCGGAGACCGCGACCGTGGGTATCGATCAGATCCGCGCCCTCAAGGAGCGGATCGCGATGGCGTGCGTGGAGGCGCCGCGCCGCGTCGTGATCTGGAGCGATGCCGGCCGCCTTTCCGAGCCGGCCGCGCAGTCGGCGCTCAAGATGGTGGAAGAGCCCCCGCCCGACACGGTGCACATCCTTTGCGCGGAGGAGTCGGCACAGATGCTGCCGACGCTCGTCTCACGCTGCCAACGGGTGCGGATCCGGCGTCTGACCCCGGCCCAG
Organism: Candidatus Eiseniibacteriota bacterium; assembly: GCA_020431745.1. GTDB lineage: Bacteria > Eisenbacteria > RBG-16-71-46 > CAIMUX01 > CAIMUX01 > JAGQHR01. The sequence continues at coordinate 6,494 of JAGQHR010000077.1, read as the reverse complement.
ATCGCGGGAACGTTGGAGTCGGAGGGCGTTCCCGCGGCCGAAGCCCGCATCCTGGCCTCGCTGGCCGGTGGCAGCCTCTGGCGCGCGGCCCAGATGCGCACGGAAGACGTGCTCGGTCTGCGGGAGCAAACGCTGCGTCTTTTCAGCGTCGACGGCGCCTCCGCGGCGGCGGTCGCCCAACGGGTCGAGTCGGTCGGACGGAGCTGGAATCCAACGCTCGCCCATCGGGCGGTCGATCTGCTCCTGATGTGGCATCACGACCTCCTGTGGGTGCAGGGACACCTCCCGCAGGATGCGCTGGTGCACGTCGATCGTCTCCCGCAGCTGCAGGCGGCTGCGGCGAAGATCCCACTGGATGAGATCCGCCGGCGCATCCGGATCCTCGAAGAGCTCGCCGAATCCGTCGATCAGCGGGTCAATCCGATCCTGGCACTCCAGGTCGCGCTCTCCCACATCGCGAGCGGGGCGGAGGCGGGCGAGCCGGCGCTCTTCTGATCATGATCGACACCCACGCCCATCTGCACAGCCGCCAGTACGACGCGGATCGCGCCGAGGTGGTCTCCGCGATCTTCACGGCCGGGCTTCGCTACGTGCTCGAGGTCAACATCGATCCCCCAGGATGGCCGGTCGCGCAGTCGGTGTTCGCGATGGATGCGCGGATCTTCGGGACGGTCGGAATCCATCCCCACGACACCGGGCGGGCCAGCCTCGCGGATCTCGAAGCGCTGCGGGGCGAGTTGGACGGACCCCGCATCCTCGCGGTCGGCGAATGCGGGCTCGACTACTACCGCGACTATGCTCCGTACGACGTTCAGCGGGAGTTCTTCCGCCGCCAGGTGCGTTGGTCGCGCGAGACCGGCAAGCCGCTCGTCGTCCATTCGCGGCAGAAGCGGGAGGGACCGTCCGCCCATGCGGACGTGCTCGCGATCCTCGAAGAAGAAGGAGGGGGCGAGGTCCGCGGAGTGATCCACTGCTTCTCCGGCGATCTCGAAGTCGCCCGCCGGGCGCACGCGTTGGGTTTCAAGCTGGGGATGGGTGGGGCGATCTCCTACGGGCGCAAGAAGAATCAAGAGTGGGTCGCCGAGATCGCGGATGCGATCGGACCCGAGAGCTTCCTCCTCGAAACGGATTGCCCCTACCTGACCCCGCACCCGCATCAGGCCGAGCGGAACGATCCGCGTTTCATCCCGCAGATCGCAGAGTATCTGGCGACCTATCTGGCCTTGCCGGTCGAGGAGATCGACCGGATGACCGATGCCGCGGCCATCGATCTCTTCGGTTTCGGGAAGAGCGACGCTCCTTCCGCATGAGCACCTCGGACCATCGACGCGGGCCGGGACGCCGCTGCGACGGAAGCCGGGGATGAGCGAACGGAGCTGGCTGACCGCGGCGGGGATCCGTCCGCGCAAGCGGCTGGGTCAGAACTTCCTGCTCGATCCCAAGATTCCCGCGCTCATCGTCGAACGCGCCGGGTGGGATCCCGCCGCGCCGGTGCTGGAGATCGGGCCCGGGGGCGGGGCTCTCACGCACGCGTTGCTCGCCGCGGGACATCCCGTGCACTGCGTGGAGAAGGATCCCGCCCTCGTCACGCTCCTGCAGGAACGCTTCGCGAACGAGATCGAGGCCGGCGCGCTCTCGGTGCAGGAGGGAGATGCGCTCGCGCTCGCGGACGAGGACCTGACGCGGACGGTCCGGGCGGATCCGGGGGCGCGTCCGTGGGTCGCGGGCAATCTGCCCTATCCGATCACGACGCCGCTTCTGGTGTGGTGCTATGCGCATGCACCCCGACTGGCCGGCGCCGTCGTCATGGTCCAGCGTGAGTACGGCGATCGGCTCCTCGCGCGTGTCGATACCCGGGCCTACAGCTCGATCACGGTCTGGACCCGCGCCCACGCGGAGCCGCGCTCCCTTCTGCGGGTCGGCCGCTCTTCGTTCTGGCCGCGTCCCGGAGTCGAGTCGGTGGTTCTGGAGCTGCGCTTTCCGGACCCTCCGCCGTTCTCGGGGGATCGAGCGGCGCTCGAACGGATCCTGCGGGCCGCGTTTGGGCAGCGCCGCAAGATGCTGCAGAACACGCTGGCCTCCGGGCTCGCGATCGACAAGACGGAGGCCGTCGACCTCCTGCGGGAAGCCGAGTGCGATCCCGCGGCGCGGGCGGAAACGCTGGAGCTGAACGACTTCGCCCGTCTGACGGCGGCCTGGGGCGCGCGGTTCGGCTCGCCGGAGTGACGCTGCGGACCGTGGGGTGCAGGTGCCGGTCGTGCCGGACGTTCCCGCGCGCGGAGCATGACGGACGGACCGGATCGCCGTTACCCGTTCGGTCGACGGTGCTTTGACCTGCCGTTCGCCGAATGGTTAACTGTTCACGGAAACCGATCGAGGAAGAAGGCGTCGTCCTCGTCCTTCTTCGCCCGACAACCGCGCACGAGAACCAAGGAGTCGAGCATCATGTCCGATGAATCCCGCACCCCGGAATCCTCGTCGCCGACGATCGAGATCCGGGAGAACGGACCGTATCTGGTCAAGAACCTCGGGTCGTTGCAGCTGGCCGATGGCACGACCCGTCCCACGGAAGAGGTGTTCGCGCTCTGTCGCTGCGGCGGGTCCGCCAACAAGCCGTTCTGCGACGGCACCCACAAGCGCAACGGGTTCTCCGGTGCCCGGGAGACCGACGCCGCGCTCGATCGCGAGCGGCTCTATGAGGGGTCGGAGATCGCGATCCACGACAACCGCACGATCTGCTCGCACGCCACGCACTGCACGAAGGATCTGCCGGCCGTCTTCCGTTATGGACAGAAGCCCTGGATCGACCCGGAGGGCGCGGACGCCGCCGCGATCATGGAGCAGATTCGTCGGTGTCCATCGGGAGCCCTTTCCTACGCGCGGGGCGGCGAGATCGTACGCGACGTGGCGCGCGAACCCGGAATCGAGATCGAACGAGGCGGTCCCTACCGCGTGACGGGAAGCATCGCCCTCAGTGGAGATCTCCAGCCGCCGAGTCGGGAGCACTACGCGCTGTGCCGCTGTGGCCGCTCTCGGAACAAGCCGTTCTGCGACGGAACCCATCACGACGTCGACTTCGACGTCTAGCACGGGTCTGCGGGCGCGCTGAGCTAGTCCGGTTTTTCTCACCAGGGGTAGTGAAGTTGCCGTGTCGACCGGTCGACCGGGCATGCACCCCAGGAATGGGCGGTCGATCGGCCCCTTGCCGTGTCGCGATTCGAGTCCCGCGATCGCTCCGCTGTCACGGTGACGTTTGGAAGCAGGCTCGCGCGAGAGTGGGCCTGTTTTCAAGATCGAGCTGCTGCTCCTTGATGCGGTTCTCCATGTCGCCCCGGCCGTCGGTGAAGCTCGCACCGATGCGTTCCATCATGTGGTTCCGCGTGGCGACCTCGCGGAGCAGCAGTCCGCCCGCATCGCTCGTGAGCATGCCCGCGCCGAACTCCGCCTCTATCCGATGGCGACCAAGACCTTTGGAATGACCACGGATCGGAGGTACCGTCTGTTCGCATCGGACGGGTTCCTGACTCGCTCTTGGGTGATTCGACACCATCCTCTGAGCGAATCAGCCCGTCCGTTGTTGTTTCTTCTCGTGAGATATTGGGACTAGCGCGCGTTGTGGAGCCGCACCGCGTTGGCGGCGGGCCTTCGAAAGCATGACTGGGATGCGGCCGAACCCTCAGATGTCGGCGCGTTGATCGACGGCGTGTCCCGCGAGCCCGTCAGGGGTCAGAAGAGCGTGCCCTGCATTCCGGTGACCTTGTCCCAATCGAGGCCGATCAGGGACAGGATCGATTCCGCGATGGGGCGGACCTGCTTCTCGACGTAGTGCTCGTAGTCGAGCGGGTGCTTCCGTTCGTCGGCCGGCTCCGGACCGTCGATGGTGAAGACGTAGGCGATGATCCGACCCGGGGGGCGTGACATCTTCATCGCGGCCTGCACGTGCGGGGGCGTCGTCGAGGTGTACTCCTCCGTCGACTTGCGGAGCGCGCGCCGGTACACCAGATCTTCGTCGAAACCGCCGGCGCGGAGGCGATCGAGGAACTGGCGGGTGAACTCCTCCACCGGCTCGTCCGCGAAGACCCGGCGCACCAGCTCCCGCTGATACTGCTTGGCGACCTCCGTCCAGTCGCGGCGCACCGACTCGAGCCCGACGAAGTGCAGTCGTTCCTCGCCGTCTTCCCGGATCAGCCCCACGTAGCGTTTCTTGCTGCCCTGACTGGATCCGCGCAGGGCGGGGAGCAGCAGGCGCGTGTAAAGGCGCTCGAAGCGAAGCTCGAGGCGGCTCTCGACGTCGTACTCGCGCGCCAAGGACTCGGCGATCTCCCGGTTCAGCTCCGCCGCGAGCGTCCGTCCGCGATCGAGAGCCGCGTCCTCGCTGGGCTCCGCTCCGAGATCGACGAAGAGGGAATCGGTATCGCCGTAGAGGACGGGTAGGCCGCGCTTCTCGAACGTGTCGCGAGTCCAGCGAAGGATCTTCTGCCCCAGGCTGGTGATCGCGTTCGCGGTTTCCGGGGAATAGAACCGGCAACGGGGGGTCCCCAGCACTCCGTAGAAGGAGTTCATGAGGATCTTGATCGCCTGCGCTCGGCGGGTGTCGTTCTCCCGCAACGCCTGTTCCCGCCGGGGAAAGAGGTCGTCGAGCAGCTTCGGGAGAATGCCTCCCTCGCGTTCGAAGCGCGCCCCGTTCGGCGTCGTGATCGGCGCCCCGGTCTTCGGCTCATGACCGCGCGGAATCACGGCGAGCGGATCGAGCCGGAAGGTCCGGATCAGCGACGGGTAGAGGGAACGGAAGTCGAACACTCCGACCCGATCGTAGAGTCCTGGCAGCGAGTCGAGCACGAACCCACCCTGGGTTGGCGCGCTCACGCGGCCTTCGGGCACGGTGATGGCGCAGGTCTTGGCCGCATGGAGCTCGCTCAGATAGAGGAAGTCGAAGGTCGCGATCGAGCCGCCCACCCGATCGAGCGGCATGCCGGTCAGGAGCGATCGCCGGATCGTGAGGTCCAACAGATTGCGGGCCGCGAGGATCTCGCTGACCAGCTCGCAGTCGACCAGGTTGTAGCGGACGAAGCGCTCCCGGTCGTGGAGGAAGGCGTTCGTGATCTCTTCGGCTCGGTCTTCGCTGTGGATCACCTTGCCGCGACCGAGGATCTCCTGCGCCGCGGTCTCCAGTCGGTAGTCGTCGAGGCGGATGAAGCTGTCCCGCACCAGGCTCAGGGCGTCGAGGACCACGCGACCCGGAATGATCGCCCGGGATGATCCCCAGATCCCGGTCTCCAGTCGCAGCTTGCAGGGGAGGTCGGCCCGTCCCAGGTTGAAGGGGACGCGTGTGCGCGTGAAGGCTTCTTCGAGCACTTTCAGATCGAAGTCGATGACGTTCCAGCCGGTCAGGATGTCGGGATCGATCTCGCGGAGACGCCGGGCGAAGCGGGCGCAGAGCTCGCGTTCGTCCACGCAAGGTTGCACGGTGATGTTGCCGGCCTCCACCGGATCCCCGATGATCAGAACCTCGCGGACGCCCTCGGCGTAGAGCGCGATGGAGTAGATCTGGCGTGCCTCCGGATCGGTCTCGATGTCGATCGAAACGGCCGCGAGCGTCGGGATCCACTCCGCCGGGGAGATCTCCGGATTCTGGTAGACGTGCCGGAGGAGGCGACCGCTGCGGCTCGCGCCTTCGATGCGCAGGGCGCCGCGGATGCCCCGCTCGATCAGGAAGGTGGTGGCGAAGGGAATGTCCGCTTCGAAGGTCGCGATCCCGGAGGACTGCAGCTGATCGCGCAGGAGCGGCGCCTCCGGAGGCGTGCCCACGAAGACGCGGGCGACCTCGCGTCCGTCCACGCTCTTCCAGTCGCACTCCTCGACGTTCAGATCGCTGATCTTGCGGGCGCGGGGCAGGTCCTCGGTCGCGATGTAGAAGTGGGGCCGCGCGCGATCGTCCCGGACGACGAAGCTCTCTCCGTTCTCGTCCTTGCCGAAGAGGTGGACGATCGGACGTCCCTTCTCGATGTAGTACGTCGGATGGAGGATGAACCCCAGCGGCATTCTCTCGAATCCTTTCGAGCAGAGTGATGATCTCGTCTTCGCCGTCGGAGACGCATCCGCGTCCGAGGGTAGACCCAGGTCGTGAGCGAGGCGCGGATCCGGCTTCGGTCCGGCATTGTAGCGCAGACCCGGGCGCCGACCTCGGATTGTTTCGACGCACCACGACGCACCACCACGAAGCACCGTCACGACGCACCACCAGGGAACACCACCACCACGGACCCCCATGGCGATCGACTGCCGCCCGTTCTAGAATCACGCGGCGACCGAGCTGCAGGTGAAGCGAGAGGCGGATCGCCGCCGGAGGGGACACGGATGTCTCGTGGGATCGTCGTCATCATTCCGGCGTGGAACGAAGAGCAGACGATCGGCGACGTCGTTCGTTCCTGCCTCCCGCACGTCGATGCGGTCGTGGTGGGAGACAACGGTTCCGACGACGAGACCGGTCCTCG
>JAGQHR010000776.1 GCA_020431745.1 Candidatus Eiseniibacteriota bacterium | reverse complement strand
GTGCGACACGGGTGCGACACGGGTGCGACGATCCGGGTGTGACGTTCCGGGTGCAACGATCCCAGCTTTTCGGTGCAACGGACCCGGACGATACGCGGACCCAACCCCCGCTGGCGAGTCGCGGGATCCGCGTTCCCGGAGGGATCTCCCGGCACCGACCCCGGCTCCCTCCTCTGGCCCTCTCGGCAGGACGCTCGGGGTTCTGAAACCTCGGATCCCCGCACCCGGAGGTTGTGTCGTTGCGGGCGATTGCGTTCAATCACCCATGTTCCGGACGGTCGCTCCCGACCGCCGCAACAGGGCCTGCGAGAGGAGGAACCGCCGATGAGTGGCATCGCTGGACGGCACGGAAGCGACCCAGAATCATTCCTGGGTGAATGCCCCATGGAAGGAACCGCAGGCGAAAGCCGCATCCCCGGCGGGCGCCGTGCCGTCCTGGTCGGTCAAGGTCTGTTCCTGCTCGCGGCGGGATTGGGATTCGGCCTCCTCTTCGCTCGCCCGGCGGCGGCCGACGGGTTGCTCGACGTCCAGGCGCGAATCCTCCAGCTGGAGGATCGGCGGGAATCGAACGACGAGCTTCGGAACCTGCTCCACGACGATCGCGCGGAGATCCGCGGCCGCGCCGCGCTCGCGATCGGACGCATCGGAAGTCCCGCGGACGTCGCCTCGCTCGCTCCGCTGCTCCATGACGACGACGCGGACGTGCGCGCGTGGACCGCGTTCGCCCTCGGGGAGATCGAAGACTCGACCGCGGCGGTTCCCCTGGAGTCGCTCCTCCTGGACCGCGAAGAGCCCGCTGCCGAGGTGCGCGCGCTGGCGGTCGAGGGGCTCGGCAAGCTGCGGCGCGGCCCGGAAGCGTGCAAGGTGGCCCTCCGCGATCGGGACGAGAACGTCCAGGTGCAGGCGCTGCTCGCCGCCTGGAAGATCCCCGTATCCGGAATCGTTCCCGAGCTCGTCCAGATGGCGCGTCACGAGCACGACCAGATTCGTGAATGGACCGCCTACTGCCTCATGCGAATGCTGGGAGCGCCCGCATCGGGCCGAACTCCCATTCCCGGCGGTCTCGATCTCTCCGCCGAGGATCGGGAGCAGATCCAGCAGACCCTGCGGCACCTCGCGACCGACCCTTCGCCCCAGGTCCGCATGCAGGCGGCCCGCGGATTGCGGAACGTCGGCGGCGCCGAAACCACCAACGTGCTCCTGACCCGCCTCGAAGACGACGACTGGCGGGTCCGCGTGGAAGCGCTCCGAAGCTTGGGAGCACAGATCCCCGAGAGTCTGGGCGGTCCGCGCGCCGTGCCCCTGCCTCCGCTCTTCGCGCGCATCGACGACGACAACCCGAACGTCGGGATCACCGCGATCGAGGCGCTGACCCACGCCCAGGGCGTGCGCCCGGGCGATCCCCTGCTGGTCGACGCCCGGCTGCGCCGGCTCCTCGCCCACGACACGCCGCGGTTTCGCGAGTCGGCCTTTCGGGCGCTCGCGAGTCGGTGGCACGACGTGGAGATGGGAGACCCGGAACGGGCGAGGCTCCAGGCGCAGCTCGACACCGTCCTGACCGATCGACACTGGACCGTGCGGGCGGCCGCGCTCGACGCTCTCGATCTGCTTTCACAGGACGATCGGGCGCACCTGCTGGACCGGCTTCGCGACGATGACGGACGGGTGGCGAAGCTCGCGCTCTCGCCCTACTTCCGGATGCGGGCCGAAGATGCGACCGGCCCGATTCTGGATCGCCTGCAGCCGGAGCTCGACCGGATGCTCGACTCCTCTGATGCGATCCTGCGCTACTCGGCGTGGGACGCGGTACGCGAGCTGTACGATCCCGGAGAAGATGCGGCGCCGATCGCCGAGGAGGACTGGACCCGACTCGAAGCGCTGCTTGCGCGCGAGCACGCGAAGTTGGCGGAGGATCCGGCCTTCGTCGAGGTCCGGCAGGAGATGATCGTGCTCGCGGCGTTGCAACCCACGCGACCGGCCCTCGGCGCGTTCCTGAAGGCGAGCTGCGCCGATCCCAACTACCTCGTGCGCCGAGACGCCGTCGCAGCGCTCCGGGCCGCGGGCGAGACGCCCCCGCGGGAAGCCGAGCCGATCGAGACCGGACGCACGCTCGACGACTACCGGCAGGTCCTGGAGTGGGCCGCCCGGGACTGGCGGGCCGAAATCGAAACCGACGGCGGCACGCTCACCGTCCGCCTCTTCACTCAGGACGCGCCCCTCACCTGTTGGAACTTCGCTCATCTCTGCGATCAGAGCTTCTACGACGGAGGAAACTGGCACCGGGTCGTTCCGGACTTCGTGCTCCAGGACGGGTGTCCGCGGGGCGACGGTTGGGGCGGGCCACCCTGGCAGATCCGTTGCGAGATCAATCGTCATCGATATG
>JAGQHR010000775.1 GCA_020431745.1 Candidatus Eiseniibacteriota bacterium | reverse complement strand
CAGGCGTGCTCCTTCAGCCACTCGGACATCTCTCCTGCTCGCCGTCGCATCGCGACCCGGGCATGACTGCCGATCTTAGAATCCCCGTGCCGTGACGCTCAAGCGTCATTTCCCCCGGATGACTCCGGAGGTCGCTTCAAGAAACTGGCGGAGAGAGAGGGATTCGAACCCTCGGTGGGGTTACCCCCACAGCGGTTTTCGAGACCGCCCGATTCAACCACTCTCGCATCTCTCCGCACGACTCTGAAAAACTCACGCATGCGAGCGGCCGCCGCCTCGGCGAGCACGCCCGCTTCCACCTCGAAGGTGTGATTCAACCCGGAAATCGTCCGCACGTCCACCCGGGAACCGAGCGCGCCGAACTTGGGCTCCGGGGCCCCGAACACGACGCGCTCCACCCGGGCGAGGAGCAGGGCTCCGGCACACATCAGACACGGTTCGACCGTCACGTAGGCGACGGCTCCGTCCAGACGCCAATCACCCACCGTCGCCGAGGCGGCCGAGAGCGCGATCATCTCGGCGTGCGCGCTCGCTTCGCCGGTCGCTTCGACCCGATTGCATCCCCGTCCGAGGACCCGCCCACCCGACACGATCACGCAACCGACCGGGACCTCTCCGCTCTCGAAAGCCAGATCGGCCTGCTCGAGCGCACGCTGCATCCAGCGCTCGTGGTCCGAGGGCAAATCCATCGGGGCATCTTACCCCAGGACCCGGCGCGTCCCAAGTCGCAAACGCACCGGTGACGATGCGCCCCGTCCCTTCATTCCTTCGGGGGAAACACGGCGAGGATCTCACCCATCAGCTCGTGGGCCACCGTCTCGATCTCGGGCGGATCCGGCGTGACCGAGGACGCGCGCTCCGAGCGCCGCTCCGCCCTCTCGTTGGCAACGGCGCCTTCGCCGACGACCGCGGACGGGCGGTAAGGGATCGAGTCCTTGCGCAGAGACCGGTCCGCACCCCAGACCAGCAGCCCGGAGTCGGCCGAGTAGATGTACAGGCCCAGTTCGACGCGCGTCCAAGAGGTCCCTTCCTGGGAAATGTCGATCCGTTGCTCCGTCCAATCCCCGAGGTCACCGAGGAGAAGCCCCTCCACCCCCAGCGCCTTACAGAGGTCTTTGGCCAGGAACTGATCGACCAGCTGGTCATCGCGCCAGACCCGGCGCACGCGATCCAACAGCTCGGTCTGCCCGGCCGCTTCCGCCCGGGTGTCGGCATTCTTCATCGTCAGGATCACGAAACGGTCCTGGCTGCCGCGAAGCTCCGCTTCGACGATCTGCTCCGCTTCCGCGCGGTCGGTCTCCCCGCCGGTGGAGGTGCGAACGCCGCAGAAAGCGAGCGTCGTCACCGTCGAGCTGTTCCAGTCCGGGGACAGGAAGCTCTGGTTTCCCCGGTGTGCTGCCGTCTTCTTGTTACACCCGGCGAGCCCCAGTCCCGTGACGAGCACCACGCCGAAGATGACCAGCCACGTGAGCCGGCGCCCGCCGCGGGGCGCTCCGATCTGACCGTACATACCCGATTCCTCCTCCCGCGACCCGCTTCCCGGATCGGCACACCGATGGCCGAACACCTACGCGGAAGCGCGCCGCAGGTCCATACGGGAGTTCTCTGGCAAAGGGTTGCGTTCCGCGTCGCGAATGGAGTGAGGGATGCGCGCCCGGGAGGATTTGAACCCCCAACCTTCTGATCCGTAGTCAGACGCTCTATCCAATTGAGCTACGGGCGCACATTCAACCGATGCGGAGAGGGAGGGATTCGAACCCTCGGAGGGGGATAAGCCCTCAACGCCTTAGCAAGACGCCGCCTTCAGCCACTCGGCCACCTCTCCGACAATCCGCGATCCGACCATCCGATGGTCCCGCGATCCGGCGGACCGTTACCATCCGCACCGTTCGCGATCTGGCGGAGGGAGTAGGATTCGAACCCACGTGGCTTGCGCCAAGCGGTTTTCAAGACCGCCGCCTTAAACCACTCGGCCATCCCTCCCAAGAACGCGGACGGTAACAGCGGTTCGGAAATCCTGTCAAGCTTACGCTGGAAACGCTTCCTGCGGGGCGATGCGCCCGCCGGCGAGCACCCACCCGTCGCGATACACCACGCACGATTGGCCCGGCGCCACGGCGCGCTGCGGCTCCGCGAACCGCACGTGGATTCTCCCATCCCCGAGCCAGTGTACCCGGGCCGGAGCCGCGGCATGGCGGTAGCGGATCTTGACGTCGACCGGTCCGTCCGTGAGCGCCACCGGGGGCACGAACAGATTGAGGTCCTCGGCCACCAGCTGCTCCGTGAACAAGTCCTGGGCTCCCCCGACGATCAAGGTATTGGACTCCGGCTCGAGCCGGAGTCCAATAACTTGATCGAGATCGGACGATCACACATCTGAACTCCA
>JAGQHR010000774.1 GCA_020431745.1 Candidatus Eiseniibacteriota bacterium | reverse complement strand
CATGGGGCACACCGCTCCAGCCCAGGACCTCCACGGGAGTGGAGGGTCCGGCTTCTTCCAGCCGCGCCCCGCGTTCGTCGCTCATCGCTCGAACCCGGCCGAACTGAGAACCGCACACGAAGGAGTCCCCGATGTGCAGGGTTCCGTCCTGGACGAGAACGGTCGCGACGATACCGCGGCCGGCGTCCCGACGCGCTTCGATGACGGCGCCGCGCGCCGTCCGCCCCGGCTGCGCCTTCAGATCCAGCAGCTCCGCCTCGAGCACGATCATTTCCAGGAGCTTCTCGACGTTCATCCCCTTCTTGGCGGAGATTTCCACGTCCACGGTCTTGCCGCCCCAGGACTCGACGAGCACTCCGGCGTCGGAGAGCCCTTTCCGGATGTTGTCCGGGTTCGCGCCATTGACGTCGATCTTGTTGATCGCGACCACGAGCGGTACTCCCGCCGCCTTCGCGTGGTTGATCGCTTCGATGGTCTGGGGACGAACCTCGTCATTCGCCGCCACGACGAGGACAACCTCGTCCGTGATTCGCGCTCCCCGTGCCCGCATCGCCGTGAACGCCTCGTGGCCCGGCGTGTCGAGGAAGCAGATGGTGCCCCCGCTCGTTTCGACCCGATAGGCTCCGATGTGCTGCGTGATCCCGCCGGACTCCTGCTCCGTCACCCGTGTCTTGCGGATGTGGTCGAGCAGAGTCGTCTTGCCATGGTCGACGTGTCCCATCACGGTGACGATCGGCGCGCGCGGCGCGAGTGGAGCATCCGAAACCTCGTCGAGCTCCTCTTCCTCTTGGATCCGCTCGACCCCGTACTCGGTCACGAACTCCGCTTCGTGGCCGAACTCGTCCATGATCGCGGCGATCTCGTCCTTTTCGAGTCTGCGATTGATGTTGGCCAGGATCCCCAGCTGCAGACACTTCGCGATCACCTCGGTCGGACGCACTTCCATGAGCGAAGCGAGCTCGGCGACCGTCGCGAACTCATGCACCTTGAGCGGTTGCGCCGCCAGCTCCTCGTTTTCCTCTCCGGAGCCCCGACGACGACGACGCTTGGAGCGTCCGGAGTCGAGAGTGGCCAGGGTTCGGCGCACGCTCGCGCGCACCGCCTGCTCGTCCACCTGACGTCCCTTCTTCTTCTTCCGCTTTTGGCCGGGACGTGAGCCGAGCGCAGTTTGACGGAACCCCGAAGCCGAGGGGCGTCCGGCATTGGCGCTGCCGATGTGCGGAGTCCGGGACGGACCGAGCGGAGCGCTCCCCGTGTCCTGCGGAGCCCGTCCGGGCGAATAGCCTTCCCGGCGGACCGTGGACGCGTCCGTCGCGGCCGGCGGCACCGCGGGCTGCGAAGCCGCAGGGGGGGCGGAGGCCGGAGCGCCGGTGGGCTTGGCACTCGGCGATTTCGGTTTGGACGTGACTTTGGACGCCGGCGCCGGCTTGGGAGTCGGTGCTGGGGGCGGTGTATGCCGCACGGTCTCGGTCGTCACGGTGGTCGTCGTGGTACGTGGCGGAGGCGGCGTCGAAGCCGGGGCCGAAACCGAGGCCGTCGTCGACGCCGAGGTGGAAGTCGACGCGGTGGAGGTTGCTCCCGCCGCCGCACGCCGCACGTCTTTCTTGACCACGTCCCGCCGGGTCCCCGCACGCTCGGCCGCCATCTTCCGGCGAACCTGCTCGACGAGCTCGTCATCGAGCGCACTCATCGGGTTCTTCACGTCGACGCCGAGCGACGAGATCACCGTGACGAGGGCCTCGGGCTGGACCTTGAGCTCCCTGGCCAACTGAAAGACGCGAATCTTCAAGAAAGTGCCTCCGTTAGTCCTGCGCCGGCATCTCGGTGGACGACGGACTCACCGTCGTACCCGAGGGGGACGTTCCGTTTTTCTCTTCGGGAGCTTCCGAGTCGTTCGCCGCCTCGGGCGCGACCTCGGGATCCGACGCCTCGGGATCCGAGTCTTCGTCCACGAGGAAGAACAGCGCGTGACCGTGGTGGTCCCCGACGATCAGTTGAGCATGGCGATCGGGACGCGCGGTCAGAACGCTCGTCTGGCCCACAAGCTCACGGGCTATGCGATCGATTTGCGGAGTCAGTCGCAGATGCAGGCCACCGGCGACACCGACGGGGTGCCGGACGTGGATCTGGAAGAGCTCGAGAAGGAGTTGGGGCCGCGCACGGTCGAACGCCTCATGAAGGCAGGCAAGGAAACGCTGCAGGACGTGATGCGGACCTCGGTCGATGAGCTGATGGCGATTCCGGGTATCGGAGAGAAGACGGCCAGTCGTCTGCTCACTCTCGGTGGCCAGATCCTGGAAGAGCGATTGGCCCATGGAGCCGAGGGAGACGGGGACGGCGGGGACGACGAAGTGAGCGAGCAGCCGGTGGAAGCCGTCGTCGCGGAGGAGGCC
>JAGQHR010000773.1 GCA_020431745.1 Candidatus Eiseniibacteriota bacterium | reverse complement strand
TCGTGACCTCCAGTTTGGGGTCCAAGCGACTGCCGTCCGTGCCGGTGCCGTGCATCGAGTAGGAATCGCCCATCGGGTTGCCGTCCGGGTCGTAGCGCTGGACGACGAGATCGGTCTGGCCCGAGGAGTTGTCCCAGAACGTGATGATGAAGTTGCCGTTGGGGGCCATGGCGGCCTGCGGATACTTCGCACCCTTGGCCACACGATCGGCATTGACCAGGAAGGTTCGGATTTCTCCGCGCCGCTGCGTGGACCCGTCCGGGCCGAACGTCGGGAAGATCTCGAGACGAGCCTCGACCAGTCCGTCGAGATTGGGACGGGTCTCCCACACGGTGATCGTGCGATCTCCGGCGATGGCACCCGACGGGCGGAGCTGATCGCTGAAGGGCTCGTCCTCTCCGTGCAGCGACACGTTGCTGCCGATCCGATCTCCGTTCGCACTGAAGCGCTGGGACCAGATGTCCCAACCGCCACCCCGGCGATCCACCCAGGTGACGAGGATCTCTCCGAACGGCGAGACGGCGACATCCGGATCGATCTGGGCCGCCGGTGTGCTGTCCGCGCAATTGATGCGGTTGCCGATGGGCAGCCCATCCGCCGCATAGCGCTGGAGGAAGACGTCTCCTCCGTTGTTCGCGTTCGAGATCTCCAGGACGATGACGAATCCGCCGCCGGGTATCATGGCTGGTCGCGGGCTGCGCTGGAGGCTGGTGATCGCGTCGGGCGCGATGCGGAAGTTGCCGCCCACGGGGTTGCCGTCGGGGCGGTAGTACTGCGCGAACGCGTTGAGGCGGCCTCCTTCCTGGTTGATCGCCCAGGTCACGACGAAGCCATCCGCGGACGCGGAAACGGCGGGGGAGTAGTCAGCCAGGCCCTCGATGGAGTCGACGGTGTCGAAGAGGGCGTTGGCCGGCACTCCGCTGACCTGAAAGCTCGATCCCACGGGCTGGCCGGTTTCATCGAGGAAACGTCCGAAGATCGTGAGCGAACCGTACTGCATGTCCGACCAGACGACGACGGCGCGTCCGTCGGGAAACATCGCGATGTCGCCGTAGATCTGGCTCGCGGACTTGGGACGACTGTAGATCGTGTGGACCGGCCCCGCGTTTCCCGTGGCGTCGATCTCGCGGGCGTAGCAGTCGAACGCGAAGGTGCGATTGTCGCTCCAGGTCGCGATCCATTTGCCATCGGCGGCCGGGGCGAGGCGGCCCCCGCGCATGAGCACGCCGAAGATCGGATCGTCGAAGGCGAAGCTGTCGGTCCGTCCGGTCCCGTCGGCATTGAAGAACCGGGTCATCATCCGCTGACGGTTGTCGATGCCCCCGAACCACTGGACGGCGAACCCGTCTCCGGTGCCGCGGATCGCGCGCGGGTCGAGGTCGCCGGGCGAGTCGGCAGCCTCACGGAGCAGGCTTTCGGAACCCAGCGGCTCGCCATCGAAGTCGAACCAGCGTCCCCAGGCATCGAGGGTCGAGGTGCGTCCGTCCGACCAGACGACGAGCATCTTGTCGTCGAGCACCATCACGGCCGGGTTCTGCTGGGGCACGTCGGAGAAGATGTCGGTGTTGGCCTGCCGAACCGTACCCGTGGGCGTGCCGTTCGCCGCGAGGAAACGATAGAAGACGTTCTCGTCGCGCGACTCGTCTTCCTCGGTCCAGGTGAGGATCCAGCGGCCATCGGGGAGCGACGCCACCGAGGGGTTCGACTGATGCCGCCCTACCACCGAGGGCACGAGGTCCAGGTTGGCGGCCTCCCGCGCGCCTTGGGCAGTCAGGAGCTGGCCGTAGACGTGCCCTGCTCCGCTCTGCTGCGCGGTCCAGACGACCAGAGACTTGCCGACCGCATTCGTCGCCACGGCGGGCGTGTACGTCGCTCCGAAACCGAGCTCGACACTGACCCGAACCTCGCTGCTCGCGTTCGGCGTCCCGTCTTCGCTCGCGAAGGTGCGGGCGAAGACGCGCCGTTCCCCGAGCCGATCATCGGTCCAGACCGTGGCGAACGTGCCCCCCTTGGGGACCGAAACGTCGAGATCGCGGTGCTGGAAATACCCGTCCTCGTGATTGACGTAGAAAGCCTCGCCCATCGGTTCGAGGGCGGCGGATACGGGGCGCGCGAGGAGGTCGGTATGGCCGCGGCCGTTGTCCTCCCAGAGGAAGAGGAAGCTGCCGTCGTCGAGGGGCACGACGACGGGGTCGATCCGGGACTCCTGTCCGAACGTGTCGTCGTTGACGAGATACTCCTCGTAGGCGGCGAAGCCGTGCGAGGGAGCCAGGGCGAACAGGACCGGCCCCAGCAACGAGAGGCCGAGCGCCCGTCGGGAAGACCGCGGAGAGGTCAGCATGGTCGCTCCTCCTTCCCCGGCGTTGCGACAGTCGGAGTCTAGCAAGCGATCCGTTCCT
>JAGQHR010000772.1 GCA_020431745.1 Candidatus Eiseniibacteriota bacterium | reverse complement strand
CTCCCTCCGCCTCCGGATCGGAGTCCCTCCCGAGCGCCACCGCATCGTTGCCCGAGGATCGCCTGGCCTTCCAGGTGCGTGCGCTTCGATCCGGTGACCCCAAGTCCGTACGCGAGGTCTTGAAGCAACCCCATCTGGATCCGGCCGCGGCCGGGCACCTGGTGCCACTGCTCGCATGGGACGAGGTCTGTGAACAAGCGATCCGCGCGCTGCGCCCCCTCGCGCCGCGGGTCGTAGGAATGCTCGTCGACAGCCTGCTCGATCCCGATCAGGAATTCGCGGTGCGGCGGCGCGTTCCGCGCGTGATCGCGACGGTGGCCAGTCCGCGCGCAGTCTCCGGATTGATGCTCGGCCTGGAAGACAAGCGATTCGAGGTACGCTACCAGTGCGGCCGGGGACTCGCGCTCCTGCATCGCCGTCACCCGGATCTCCCCATCGCGCGATCGGAAGTGCTGGCCGCGATTCTCCGGGAGCTCCGCGTCGATCGTCCGATCTGGGAAAGCCGCCGCCTGCTCGACCAAGGGATGGAGGATCCGGAGGATCCCGATGCGCTGGTCGTGGGCCGACTCCTGCGCGACCGGGCGAACAAAAGCCTGGAGCATGTCTTCACGCTGCTGGCGTTGATCCTGGAGACCGAGCCCTTGCGGGTTGCCTTCCAGGGCCTGCACACCGAGGATCCGATCCTGCGGGGCACGGCGCTCGAGTACCTCGAGAGCGTGCTACCGGTGGAGGTGCGCGAGAAGCTCTGGCCGTTCCTCGAGCTGGATCGTCATCGGCCGAGTGCCGCTCCCCGCCCCCACCGAGAGGTGCTCGATCAGCTCATGCGCTCCCACGAGTCGATCGCGATCCAGTTGCGACGCAGGGAAACCACCGATTCCGACTCGTCGAGCGACCGCCCCTGATCGATCGGCCTTCGGGGATCGCACCGCGGAGGAAGGAGCAGGCTCGTGACCGGAACGGTCGCCGTCCGGCCACGAGCGTCGACCGTGCGGGTCAGTCCTTGTACGTGTAGACCTTGAACAGTCCGTTGCGCTCGATGATCGTATTGACGAACTTGATCTCGACCGGCGGGGCCTTCTCGTCCTCGGTCTTGGCGTAGATCGTCATTCCGTCGTAGAGGTTGAAGTTGCGATAGCGCTTCACTCCCGGATCGAAGTGGACGCGCACCGCGTGGAGATCCAGTCCCTTGTAAAGCCCCATCCCCTTGGCGATGCCACCCACCTGGTTCCGATCGAGGAAGAAGTACGCTTCGTCGACGGGGACCTGCGGAGCCGGTCGACTTTGAGGGAACTCCGGCCAGCAGATTTTCTTGAACTCATCGGAATTGATGCAGAGACGGTCGAGGTGCTTGGGATCCCCGGACCTGAGTCCGATCATGATCTCGTTCACCAGCGACTGGAGCGACGTGAAGCCGTTCTGCAACGGGAAGTCGACTTCCGGAGCGACGCGACGTCCGCGGGTCACGGCGTCCCGTTCCGGGTCATACGGATATTCGAACCCTTCCATCTTTTCGAGATCCGAAGGGGGCAGCACTCTTCCCATTTCCGCCCGGGGGATCGGATCGATGACGAAGTCCTTCGTACCGGTCCCGATCGTTACCGGATGCTCGGGGAGATCCTCCACCGTGACTGCCTTGGCTGCGGCAGGCTGAGCCTGCGCAGTGTGGGCGCCATCGGTTGCCTCGGACGTAGCTTCCGCTTTCTTCTGCGGCTCATTTCCCGCCTGGGCCACGTCGTCCCAGGACAGCGTGGCGCTCCCGGCGAGGAGAACGGCAGTCAGGAGCCAGAGATCTTTGTTCTTCCCACGTTGCATGTATGCGTCTCCTTCGTCGCAGCGACGCCCTCTTTGCTCGCGTGCTGCGTTGCCTGAAAGCGGCCTCCGCAGGAGCCGAACCGCGCGGCTCCCATCCCCCGTGAAAACATCTCGTCGGAAGCCGATCGCCTCACGAGCCCGTCGAAATCGAGAAGCCGACCGACCGTCCTCCGGCGGCCTTGAACGTCGTCTCTCCACCCTGCTTGAAGACCTGGTCTTCGCCGAGGATGTTCTCGACGCTCGCCTTGAGCGTGTAACCGCCGAGCTTGTGACTGAGGGCAACGTCCAGGCTCTTGAACGGCCGCTCGTAGACGTCAGGCAGCGCCTGCAGTCCCAAATCCGAGAGACGCTTCCCGAAAGCCGAGAAGAGCAGCGAACCCTGGGTCGAGCCGCTCGCGGAGGAGTAGAACAGGCCGGTGTTGACGACGTAGGGCGATTGGCTCGTGAGCGGTCTCTTCTTCGAGTGTTCGATCCCGACGTTGTCCTCGACCTCGGCCTGCGACTCCACCAGGGTCCAGTTCACGCTGAAGGCCCAGCTCGTGAGCGCCGACGCAAGTCGATTGAGACCGACTCTCGCTTCGAACTCCGCTCCG
>JAGQHR010000771.1 GCA_020431745.1 Candidatus Eiseniibacteriota bacterium | reverse complement strand
ATTCGAGGTCGGCGTTTACGACGGGATCAGCATCGATCAGATCGATGTCATCGCCGGTACGGACGGGTGCAACCCGACCGAGCTCGTCGTCGCGGACGGCAAGGCCTTCTTCGTCGGCACGACCGCGTCGGGCAGCTACGGGCTGTTCCGCATCACGGCTCCGCCGAACCCGACCGCGATCCTGATCCATGACTGCGGCGCGACGGCGCCGCACGACTTGACACCGCTCGGATCGGATGTCCTGTTCGTCATGGAGTGTGATGTCCTAGGTGAAGAGCTGTGGAAGTCGAACGGGCAGCAGACGGGTCCACTCCTGGACGTCAATCCGGGACCGGACGGATCCGACCCACAGTCGTTCACGACGGTGGGGACCGACCTCTTCTTCACCGCGTTCACGGCGGCGGCGGGACGGGAGCTGTGGGTGACCAACGGAACCGCGAACGGCACGCATCTCGTCGAAGATCTGATCCCGGGACCGGACTCGTCGAACCCCGCACAGCTCACGGACGCCTACCCGTGTCTCTACTTCACGGCGGCGACCCCGACCACGGGCTCAGAGATCTATCGTGCCACGGGCGCCGGATTGGAAGCGTTGCCGGAAACCGTCCCCGGCCCCGGAAGCGCGAACCCGCAGGATCTGGCCCATTGTGGATCGCGCCTGCGTTTCAGTGCGGACGATGGGTCGGGAATCGGGCGCGAGCCGTGGATGATCGTCGGCAACACGCCGACCCTGATGGTCGATCTCAATCCGGGAGCCGCATCGTCCAACCCGCGCGACTTCGGAGACCACATCGGCGCGACCTACTTCACCGCGACCCGCGCCGGAAACGGTCGTGAGCTTTGGCGCTTCGCCGGCGGACTACTCAGCGAGGTCAGTGAACCGATTGCTCCGGGGCCGGCGTCGTCCCAGGTCGGCGACCGGACGACCGTCGGCACTCGCCTCTATTTCGTCGCCGAGAACGGCGCGTTCGGCCGGGAGATCTGGTCCGTCAACGACAACGGAGGACCGGCGGACGTTCCCTCCGCGCCGATCCCGCTGGGTTCGAGCCCGAACCTGACGTTTGCCGCCGGTCCCAATCCCTTCGTCGATCACCTCACGCTGCGACTGCAGCTGCCGCTGGCAGGTACGGTCCGCGGACTGCTCGTCGACGCGGGCGGACGTGTGATCGATCAGAGGGACTTCGGGCATCTCGACGCCGGCACCCAAACGTTGGAGTGGTCGCTTCGCCCCGAATACGGCGTTCTGAGCAGCGGCGTTTGTTTCCTGCGCATCGAGAACAACGGGCGAGCGGCAACGCGAAAGCTGGTGTGCGTACGGCGTCCTTGACCGCCGCCCCCATCGGTGGGGGCACCATTGATGGGGCGGCAGTTCCTCGGACGGGCTCCCCTCACGAGGTCCTCCACGTGCGTTCCGCTCCGGCACCGACACCGGGTGAGCGGTGGGTGTTGGGTCAGTTTGAAACTGACCCAGCACCGAGCGGTGCACAGCGTTGACCGGTTGCCCGCAAACGGCATAGACTCTTGTCGGTTCATCGTCTCTGTTCGGCCACCCTAGGAGCAGAGAGTATGCCGTACTCGCATCGGGGCATCGTTCTCACCCTCCTGCTGGGCATTGCCCAACTCCCGACCGTGGACACCGTTCGGGCCCGAGACTTCGTGCTCGATCAGTGGAACGACACATTTGTGCCGACACTGCTATGGAACATCGAGTCCTTTGGCCCGCTGGGACAGCAGTTCATTCCCGAGCAGAGCTCCGTCGGATTCGCCGAGTTCTGGATCCGCGCCCCGTCGAACGGTGTGACGGCGCGCTTTTCGGTCGCGCTCTGGACTGCGGACTGGAGGGAACGGATCGGACAGTCCACCGCCGAAAGCGTCGTGCGCGATTTCCATGGACCGATGCGGGTCGAGTTCTCCCCTCCGATCGCGGTCACGCCGGGCAGGACGTACATCCTCGAGCTCCGGTCGGCCCCGGGGGGGATCATGACGGCGGTCGGTCCGAACCACTATCCTCGGGGGATCCTCCTCCGCGGAGGACCCGACACCGACCAGTTCGACGTCTGGTTTCGCGAAGGAATCATCGACCCGACTCCGACACTCCAGGCTTCCTGGGGGTCGTTGAAGGCACGCTACCGATGACCGGGCCGCGACGGAGAGCTACCGGGCCAGGCGATGCGCAGATTCGGAAGGATCGTCCCTGGGCTGCCGCAATCAGCATGATCCTGGCCGCCTGGTCCGTTCCCGCTCTGGCAGCCCCCAACGAGCACGGACAGCTCTTCTTTCACGCGCGCCCGGACCTCGTCTATTCCTCGGCCGGAAATCCGGCCGGTCAAAGCGATCTCTCCGATTGCCGCGACGCCGAAACGACCGTGCCTCTCGGCGAGGAGTCCATCGTCTGGTACGTGCTG
>JAGQHR010000770.1 GCA_020431745.1 Candidatus Eiseniibacteriota bacterium | reverse complement strand
ACCGCTGGCACCAGGGCCAGCACGAGGATGCCGTTCATCCCCGTCCGGATGAGGCAGTCGGTGACGAGCGACGAGAACGCGAGGTCCGTGCCGAAGAAGTAGAGCAGCCAGAGCACGATCAGAAACGCCGAGAGGATCGCGCGCGTGAGCCCGATCCCACCCAAGACCGAGACGAGACCGTTCCGCGGTTCGCTCATGCCCCGGCTCTGCTTTCCCGAGTCTCGCCCGCGAAGAGCAGCCCGAACTCGACATCGCGCGCATCGGGCGCCAGGATCCCGGCGACCCGACCGCGCTCGATCACCGCGATCCGATCACAGACCCGTCGCAGCTCGGCCAGCTCGCTCGAGGCCAGGATCATGGTCGTTCCATGCGCCCGATTGCGCTCGACCAAAAGCTGGAGGACGCGGTCCTTGGCCCCCACGTCGATGCCCCGCGTCGGCTCCGAAACGAACAGCAGATCCGGCGCCATGGTGAGGGCGCGGGCCAGACAGACCTTTTGTTGATTCCCCCCCGAGAGACGACGCACCGGCTGCGCGGGTCCCCGGCATCGGATGTCCAGCTGCTCGATCTGCCCGGTGGCATGGGCGCGCGCCGCGGCACGGTCATACCAGGACAGCGGGCCCAACCCTCGGAGGAAACGCCGTTGGACCTGGATCGCGGTCGCCGCGATGTTGAGATCGATCGACTGATCCAAGAGCAGCCCGACCTGCCGGCGATCCTCGCTGACGAATCCGATCCGTCGGCGGAGCGCTTCCAACGGTTTGCCCAAGGGGAGCGGCTCTCCGCGGAACTCCACCTGACCGCTCGCGGGAAAGAGCCCGACCACGCCGTTCGCGATTCCGATCTTCCCCTGCCCGGCAAGACCCGCGAGTCCGAGAATCTCCCCCTCGCGAACGTCGAGATCCACGCCCCGGACCTCTTCTCCCGGCATCGCGACGCGGAGATCCCGCAACCGAAGCACGACCCGCTCCCCGACGGAAGCCGCACGCGGTCCTTCGTCGCGTTCGGGGATCGCCCTCCCGATCATCAGTTCCGCCAGCCGCTCCACCGAAGCTTCCGAGCGAGGGAGTGACGATACGACCTCACCATCGCGCAGCACGGTCACTCGGTCGGCGACCTCGAGGACCTCTTCCAGGCGGTGGGTGATGAAGAGCTGAGCAATGCCCCGCGCGGCCAGTTGCTTCATCGCGCGCAGCAGCTCGCTGGCTTCGCCCTCGGTCAGCACCGCCGTCGGCTCGTCGAAAACGAGCAGGCGGGCGTTCTCCTTGTCCACCTCGCGGGCGATCTCGATGAACTGCATGTGCCCCACAGGCAGCCCACCGACTGGCAAATGCTCGTCGAGCGCGATCCCGATTCCGTCGAGCGCCCGGCGGGACTCGGCATGCATCCGCTTCCAGTCCAACGACTCCAGCGAGGCCGCACCACCGCGCAGGAGGGGCCGCAAGGCAGCGCTCACCGCATTCGGCCGGGTCCGTTCGCGGTTGAGCTTGATGTTCTCGGTGACGGTGAAGCCAGGCAGGAGCATGAACTCCTGGTGGACCATGCCGACCCCGTGCCGCATGGCGTCGCTGGGAGTGCGCGGATCCACCGGACGCCCCCCGAGCTCGATCCGCCCCTCGTAACCCCCGGTCTCGCGGATCACCGGCATCCCGAAGAGGATGTTCATGAGCGTCGACTTTCCGGCACCGTTCTCGCCCACCAACGCATGGATCTCCCCGACCTCCACGCGCAGGTCGATCCCCTTGAGAACGGGGTTGCCGAAGTACGACTTGCGGATGTCCTGGAGGACCAAGGCAGGGTTGGTCATGGCGAAGGGAGTATCGCCAGCGATGTGTCCCACGTCCAGTCGCTTGCACGCGGGAACTCCGCCCGTCCGCGTGGAACATGACCGATTCACCGCCCGGAGACCGCAGGGCAGCCCCGGGCGGGCTTCGCTCAGTCGATCCCGTGTCCCCGAAGCAACGCGAGCACGTCGTCACAGCCCCGCACGCGCAGGAAGCGTTTCTCCACGCGACCGAGCGGCGTGTCGGGAAGGACGAGCCCGGGATCTCGCTCGAGCAGGAGGCGGACCGTCTCCGCCTGGCACGAACCCAGCGTGAATCGGTCGAGGTCGAGCGCTCCCGTCGCCGCCATCATGAGCGCATTCTCCCCGTTCCGGAGGCAGCGGCGTGGATCGGCGCCGTGGCTCAACAGCTCCCGGGCGATCTCGGGATAGCCGTAGCCCGCGGCCATCATGAGTGGCGTGTACCCTCCGCGACCGCCCAGGTCCGGATCGGCGCCCAGCGCGAGCAGCGTCTTCACCGCGACGAGCTGGTTCTTGTGCACCGCGTGCAGCAACGGAGACCAACCGTTGCGGTCGTCGCGCAGATCGGGGTCGGCGCCCGCCTCCACGAGCACCCGCAGGGC
>JAGQHR010000769.1 GCA_020431745.1 Candidatus Eiseniibacteriota bacterium | reverse complement strand
GGAAACGGGTACTTGAAGACTCCGTACGGCCAGGGCGCGCCGCCGGTGTTGACGTCGGGGGTCAGATCATCCCAGTAGAGGGACCGCTGCCCACCGATCACCGGGTCCGCCGGTCCCTGTTCCGGCTTCAGGATCGCGATCGGGCCGGCGTCACCGTTGATCTCCGTCGATTCGATGGCGACGATGCGCCCATCGGGCGTGGGTTGGGCGTGGAAGAAGTTGCGGTCGTGCGGGCCGAACCGGTGGAAGGTGCCCGTACCGTCGGGATTGGTGAAGAACAGCGGGAAGCGGTTCATCGTCCCGAAGTGGTCCCAGCGCGTGTAGACGATTTGGCCGTTGGGAAGGAGCGCCGGATCGAAGTCATCGCTCTGGTTGAAGCTGACCCGCTCGAGGTTGGAGCCGTCCGCATCGCAGGTGTAGAGGTTCTCGGCCGGCGAGTGATTGTATTCGTCCATGTCCCCGGCACGGCTGCTGGTGAACATGATCCGGCCGTCGGGAAGATAGAGCGGATCGAAGTCGTCGCCGCCGCCCGCCGTGACCTGCCGCAGGTTCTGCCCGTCGGCATCGATCTCATAGATGTTGTGGGTGTTCGACCCCGACTTGCGGAGCGAGAAGAGGATCTTCTTGCCGTCGAACGAAACGCACGGATCGAGCACGGTCGCGCCCACGAAGTCGGTGATCGGGGTCACTTTGCCGTCGGGTGAAATCGGCTCGAGCTTGAAGAGGTTGCTCTCTCCGCGGGTGCGATTGAGCGTCTCTTCGAAGTTCGCCTTGACGAAGACCAGGGCCTCGGTCGTCTCCTGGGAGACGATCAGGTCATCCGGTGCGCTCTCGCGACACGCCGAGAGGGTGACGAGACAGCCCGTGACTCCGAGAACCGGGGCGATGATGCGATTCCAGCGGTGCATGCCCACTCCTCCTGTGCTCCCTCGATTCCCCCTACTCGAAAACATCGGCGAGTCGGCCGACCCGCCCCATCGTCGTTTTTCGCGGCCGTACGTCGGCGCAGCGTTCTCAGGATGCGTATCGGTCTGGTGTGAACCGATCCCGGCCGTCCCTGGCCCGATCAGTTCGAAATGCTGCGATAGAACGAGAGGCCGACGGTGATCTCTCCGTACTCGTAAACCGCCGTGCCTCCGGCGGGATCATCCCCCGGTACGAAGAGTCGCTTGCCTTCCACTCGCAGCGCGACGTCATCGCGTACGAACGCCTCCAAACCGCCTCCGGCGGCGAGGACGTTCTCGGTGACCGGATCGGCATTCACGCTCTGACCCGGAAAGACCAGGACCATCCCGTAGCCGGCCGTCAGGTAGGGCTGGATCCGGAACGGCACGGGATAGCGCACGAGTGCGCTCAACGTGTGCGTCAGTGCGTGCACCGAGCTCCCCGGGTTGTGACCGATCGCGATTTCGTAGCCCAACCAGGAACTCGGGTTGTAGGCGAGGCGCGCGGCATAGAGATCGCGGCCGCCGAGCTGCCCGAAGGCCGGCGTGAAGGCAAGACGGTGCCCGTATCGACGGGGCCCGGGTTCCAAAGCGAAGGTGTGACCGGCCACTTCAGGAACGAGCGGTTCCAGGGCGCGTTTCCCATCCGGACCCGGAGACTCTCCGTCCGGCGCGAGTCCAGCGCCCGACCCGAAGGCCGAGCCCGACGCGGACCCCGCGCCCGACGGCACCCCCGGCAGAAGCGCCGGTTCCCCAGAAGCCGATCCGAGGACGATGACGGCGGCCAGCAGCGCGATCAACGAAGCACCCCAGCCTCGATCCAGCCGCGGATCGCGACAAACCCCGGATCATCCGTGGTCTCGAAGACCTTGTAGCTATGCGGCGCCCCACCCGCGGCCACCGCGAGGGGCTTGATCAGCAGGGGGCTCTCCTCCCGTTCCACCGGAAGGACCTGCAGGGAGGCCTGCTCGAAGTCGAAGATCGGATCCTTTTCTTCGATCGGGGAGAGCGCGAAGGTCCCCCGAATGCCGCCGCCATGGCAGTCTCCTCCCGCATCGCATCCCTGCTGCGTCAGGACCGGCAGCACGTCGGACTCGAACCTGGCGAAGTCGAGCACCAGCTCCTGCCCGCCGGTGGGCGGATCCGGTGGATCCGTCGGCCCGGCGCAAGCGAGCAGGACAAAGCCGAGCGCGCCGGCAGCCGGGATGGACGTTCTCCATCCCGCGGAGGGATTGCCGGGCGCGCTCGCCTTCGCTGCGCTGTGGCGGTTCGTACCTGACATCGATCCGGACCCCTGGCGCATTGCACGACACCGCATGGCCGGTCGTGCACTGCGCACGGTCCCCCCGGAACCTGTTTGCTCGACTTCGAATGCCCGAAACCCGAAACCAGCCCTCGACCTGCCCGCGTCCGCGTTGCCCACGCCGGACGCTCGAGATCGGACTACGCACGTAAGGGCAATCCGTG
>JAGQHR010000768.1 GCA_020431745.1 Candidatus Eiseniibacteriota bacterium | reverse complement strand
GGCGGCGGTTCGGGCCGCGCTCGCTGTTTCGGGTCGGTACGACGCGGTCCGTTGGGAGTTTCTTCTCGCGACCCCCGCCGCTTCCGAGGCGTGCGACTCGCCGAGGGCGCCCGGGGCGGGCGAGGAACCGTTCGCGGAGCCCGCGGAGGCGGACGGAGCGGAAGACGGGGCCCGGTGGGCGGTGTCGCTGCCCCTATTGGAGGATCGTCCTGACGGTCCGGTCGTTCGGCTCGCGTGAGAAACGTGCGACGGATGTTTCCGGGAGACCTCAGCTGTCGCTTCTGACACCCAGGGTGACATCGAAGACCCGGTGCTCCCCGACGCGGATCACCGTGATCGGCACCTTTTCTCCCGCGCCGATCTGCGCCAGCCTTCCGCGCAGAGTCGCGAGATTCACGGGACGACCGGCGAGGGACACGATCACATCCCCCGCGATCATTCCCGCCCGCTGGGCCGGTCCGTCGTCCAGCGTGCGCACGACCATGACGCCCTCGTCGTCGTGCAAACCCAGGGCCTGTCTCGTTTCGTCGACGACCTCGCCCGGAGCGATCCCGAGGTATCCCGGGTGTGCGCGCTCGATCTCCACTCGAATCGGTCGTGCGCCGGAGTCCGACTCGTCGTCGCCGGCGGACTTCGGCCGCGTCACCGTGATCGAGGCGCTGCTTCCCGGCCGAATCTCGTCGAGCTGTTCACCGGAACGGCCGCCCTCGACCGCCCGGTCGTCGATCGCGGAGAGGATGTCTCCCGGTTGCAGGTCCGCCTGCGCAGCGGGCGAGGCGGGATCGACCGCGGTGATCCGCGCCCGGCGTTCTCCCGTATCCGTCGGCTCGTTCTCGACGCGAACTCCCAGCCACGGCAAATCCTGCACGAAGGAGAGAGCGAGATCGCGATCCGCGACGCGGCGCGCGATCCCGTGGGCCAGCCGGGTGATGCGTTCCATCCTCGGGTAATCCAACCGCTCGGCTTCGTCGGTCACCTGGTGGTAGTCGCGATGCATGCCGGTGAAGAAGGTCAGAAACGGAATCTCCCGCTCGTAGAAGGCGACGTGGTCCGTGTTCGCGGTCAGGTCGGTCCCTCCCAGCCGCAGGGGAACCTCGAGTCCCCGATTGGCCTCTTCGATGATCGCGTCGAGCCCCCGCGTGAAGCCGTCGCCGGTCAGCTCGAGCGGACGATCCGGGTTGCGCCCGATCATATCGATGTTGAGCAGGAACGAGACTCGATCCATGTCGATGAGGTTCTGCCGGACCAGCGCGTAGGAGCCGAGAAGCCCCCGCTCCTCCGCCGTGAACGTGATGAAGACGAGCGAGCGCCGCGGGCGGGCGGCGGATCGTCCGAAGGCCTTGGCCAACGCGAGCACGGCCGCCGTACCGGATGCGTTGTCGTCGGCCCCGTTGTAGATGGTGTCTCCCGCTCCGGCGAAGCGACCGAGGTGGTCATGATGGGCGCCGATCACGATCCACTCGTCGGCCACGTCGGGATCGCTTCCGGGAAGGAAGCCCGCGATGTCGTGGGCCGCCATCGTCTGCACGCTGTCGTCGCGCGCGATCCGCATCCGGACCCGGAGGTGGTGCAGATCCACCGGCTCCGGCTCCATCGACTCGTCGATGCTGCGCTGGATCTCGTCGAGCGGGGGCCCTCCGGCGGCCTCCAGCAGCCGACGCGCCAGCGATCCGCCGATCTGCGCGGCCAGGAACGGCGTGCCGGAATCGGGGGCCGCTTCCGCCAGGCCCAACGCATCGGCTTCCTCCCGGTCCAGATAGAGCGGAGTGGTCCAACGCAGGTCTTCGGGACCGCGATGGTGCAGCGGGTCGGTCACGAGCAGCATCCCGCGGGCGCCATGCGCCTCGGCATTCTCGGCCTTGCGGAGGAAGAAGGCGTGGGGACTGGGAACCGCCCCGTCGAATACGCTCGCCGGATCGGTTTCGCGCGGCTCATGCCGCAGGACGAGGACGGCCTTACCCTCCACGTCGAGACCGGCGTAGTCGTCGTAGTCCAGCTCCGGCGCGGTGATGCCGTATCCCGCGAAGACGATCTCGGCGTCCAGCTCTCCCTGATCGCTGAAAGCGAACGGCCGGAAGTCCTCCCCGGCGCGGGCGTCGATCACGCCCGGGTCGATCGACACCGAATCGACCGGTTCCGAAGCGGGAGGGACGAACCGTAGGCGGGAACGGTCGGCGTCGAAGGCGCGTGCGTACAGAGAGAACGTCAGAGCGAATTCATCGTGACCGGGAACCGGAACGAGTCCCGCCTCCTCGAAGCTCGCCGCGATGTAGCGTTCGGCCAGCACGATCCCCGGTTCTCCGGTTCCCCTCCCGCCCAACCGATCGGAGGCGAGATAGCTGACGGAGGCACGCAGGTCCCCGCTCGTGATCCACCGCCAAGCGTCCGCGGGGCTGCCGCTCTCGTCCCCGCGTGC
>JAGQHR010000767.1 GCA_020431745.1 Candidatus Eiseniibacteriota bacterium | reverse complement strand
GCGGCCAGGAGCGAAAGCAGCGGGCCGGCGGCGGCGACCGAGACGCGAACGCCCAGGCCGCTTCGAGCCGCATCGTATCCACAGTCTCCGCACGCGAGATCGCGTCGACCGACGGCCAGTTGAAGACGGCCGAGGCGCACTCGGGCGGCAGCACCGGATCCCACACGCACTCGGGGCGTCGCCGCGGTCAAGCCGAGCACGGCAACGGCGTGGCCCAACTCGTGGAGGAGCACGTGGAACGGCCGCAGGAGGATGACTCCCGCGAACGCGCCGACGGCCATTTCGATCATCTGGATCACCAGGCTCCCCTCCGCTGGGGGTTATCGGCGGGCGGCCCGGAATTCTTTGCAGCAGGAAGCCACGGGCGTTCGGCATCGCCGGGTCTCGAGCCCCTCCGCGATCACCGCCTCAACGCCATCGACACCGCGTTTCCGTCGCGCACGGGTGGTCGCGCCCGGAGAAACGCGCCGTCGGCCCGGAGGCCGACGGCGCGTCACCGTCCCTAGGAGCGTTTCTGGAGCTTGGCCCAGGTATCCTTGAGACCGACGGTCCGATTGAAGATCGGACGCTCCGGCGTCGAGTCCGGATCCACACAGAAGTAGCCCTGGCGGAGGAACTGGAAGACGCTTCCGGCCCCGGCGCCGGCCAGCGAGGGCTCGACGCGCGCATCCGCGAGCACCCGCAGCGAGTCCGGATTCAGGTCGTCCAGGTAGTCGCCCGTGCGCTCACCGGGATGGGCCTCCGCGAAGAGCGATTCGTAGATCCGCACCTCCGCAGGAATGGCGTGGCTCGCCGAGACCCAGTGCAGCGTGCCCTTGACCTTGCGCCTGTCGGGCGTGGTGCCTCCCGCGGACTCGGGATCGTAGGTGCAGCGCAGCTCGGTGATCTCGCCGGCGGCATCCTTGATCACTTCGTCGCAACGAACGTAGTAGCCGTGCTTGAGGCGGACTTCCTTTCCGGGGCTCAGCCGGAACCAACCCTTGGGCGGTTCCTCCGCGAAGTCCTCGCGCTCGATGTAGAGCTCACCGGAAAAAGGAATGCGACGCGATCCGTCGGATTCCTTCTCAGGATTGTTGATCGCCTCGACCTCTTCCACCTTTCCTGCGGGATAGTTGGTGAGGACGACTTTGAGCGGAGCCAGCACCGCCATGACCCGCGGCGCGTGCTGGTTCAGATCCTCGCGCAGGTGGTGCTCGAGCAGCCCGACCTCGACCTCGCTGTTCGCCTTGGCCACTCCGATCGCCTCGGCGAACGCCCGGATCGCCGCCGGCGTGTAGCCGCGACGCCGGTAGCCCGCGAGCGTGGGCATCCGCGGATCGTCCCAGCCCCGCACGTGCCGGCCGGTCACGAGGTCGATCAGCTTGCGCTTGCTCATCACGGTATAGGGCAACCCGAGGCGGGCGAACTCGATCTGCTGCGGATGGCAGTCGATGGTCACGTTGTCGAGGACCCAGTCGTAGAGCGGGCGGTGATCCTCGAACTCGAGGGTGCAGAGGGAGTGCGTGATTCCCTCGATGGCGTCGGAGAGCGGATGGGTGTAGTCGTACATTGGATAGATGCACCAGTCGTCACCCGTCCGATGGTGGTGGGCGCGACGGATGCGATAGAGCACGGGATCGCGCAGATTGATGTTGGGCGAGGCCATGTCGATCTTGGCCCGCAGGACGAGCGCGCCGTCGGGGAAATCACCTGCGCGCATCCTCCGGAAGAGATCGAGGCTCTCCGCGACGGGCCGATTCCGGTACGGGCTCTCGCGGCCTGGGCTGGTGAGGGTACCGCGGTACTCCCGCATCTGCTCGGCGTCGAGCTCGTCGACGTAGGCTTTGTCCTTTTCGATGAGCTCGACCGCGAACCCATAGAGGCGCTCGAAGTAGTCCGAGGCGAAATAGAGATGGTCTCCCCACTCGAATCCGAGCCAGCGGATGTCCGCTTCGATGTTGTCGACGAACTCCTGCTCCTCCTTCGTGGGATTGGTGTCGTCGAACCGCAGATGGCAGCGCCCGCCGAACTCCTGCGCGACGGTGAAGTTCAGACAGATCGCCTTGGCGTGTCCGATGTGCAGGTAGCCGTTCGGTTCCGGGGGGAAGCGCGTGACGACCTGCCGGTGACGTCCCGATGCCAGGTCCTCGTCGATCCGGGACCGGATGAAGTCGCGTCGAACGGGGGCTGCCGTTTCCCCGCCGTTGGATTCTTCCGGACGTTCCATGCACCGCCTCCTCTGGATCGGATAAAGCGTTCAGTGTATACGGGTCAGGGGGGCCGGCGTCCACGGAGAATTCTCCACCGCCCTCTTGAACCCGTTCTCCCCCAGCACCTTGGAGTACCCGGCCGAGCCCGGCGTTGCCGCCCCTTCCCGGCGCCGGACGCCTGCCGGCGAGACGCGCGGAAAGCCGGAGAACCAACTTGCCACTACACT
>JAGQHR010000076.1 GCA_020431745.1 Candidatus Eiseniibacteriota bacterium | reverse complement strand
TCGATTGTGGTACGCCTGAGCGACACTTCGATCGGAGAACTGGGCTCCGTACTTCGGACCAAGATGGACCGGTTTCTGCTCCATGGTCCTTCTCCGTCTGACGCCGGTGGCGCTCCGCCGCGGGCCTCAACCAACTCTCCTCCACCCCTGCCGCTGCCGGCCGGTCGGCAGGAGCGGCGAGTTGGCCGGCCGCCATCTTAGTGATGGTGCCTCACAGGGAGCCGAAACAGTGCAAACAAGACAAACAGCACAAACAGTGAGCAGAGGATCGACAGCTTTTCCCAGCCAGGCAAGTAGCTCAAGAAGCCAAGGCAACCGAGAAATCCGAGAAAGCCCAGGAACCCCTTGCGATTCATTTGTCTTCCCTCCCCAATCACGGGACACACAGGCGCGTCCAACGGTCAGCCGCGAGCGGCGCGCGCGGATTGCGACTCGACAAACCCCCACATCCCCCGTGCGCCGCTCGTCTCCTTGACGATGCCGTGAACCATGCTCACTCGGAGTACAAGCAGCAGGGCCCCCTCGCGTTCGATCACCGCGCGAGCACTTACTTTCAGCAGAGGATAGTGACTCGAACGACCGGCTGTTGCACCGGAGTCAACTCGGCACCACACTCGACGCAGTACCTGGGAGTGCCTTCCATACTTCTATCCAGCAGCCCTTCGCCTAACACTCTGGCAAATCTGCGGGCGGGTCTGGCGCGGCGCTGGCTCTTGCCCGCGGCGTGACAGAGTCGACTGTCAACTTGAATGGCCTGTTATGCAGAAGCCTCTCGTCCATTCCGTTACGTGCTTCTAGCGTAGTAGATGATGGAGCCCGCCGTTAGAACTAGCGAGCCGACCCACCCGATAAACACCATCGTCTGAAACCCACTCACTTCGATTCGTGGTGAGCCTACTCGATCACATAGTTCGTGCACTTGTTTCATCAGGCGACGAACCCAGAGAACACCGATGAGCCACGTAGGTACGCCCATAGCAGATACCACACAAATGAAGAGAGACAAGTACCTTTGGCTTTCTCCGGCAGCACCATCTTTGAAAATGAATCCTGCCGATACACCGATTATAGCGAGATATACGGAGTAGCCTTTTACGAACAAATCGAAATGGTGCTTATAGATCTCAACAAATGACTGAAAGATCGCTATGGAGTCGTCGCGCTCCACGCTGCGCGTATCCCGATCACCGACAGCACCTTGCATTTCAACTCCTTCGAATAGATGCCTAGTTTGATCGTCATCCGGGAGTTGCCTCCTTCTTGCCCACCTAACGCCAGCCATAACCCGCGAACGAAGCGAAGCGGAGTTCGGCGGGTTCATGGCCTTGTTAGGGCTCGTGGAGGAGTCGGTCATCGCTGCCGCCTTGCCTCCACGACGTGCCGCGCCCGTGCCACGACAGCCGTGTCTGGGTCCGCGTCAGTGATAGCCGCCGCGAAGGCAACCGAAGAGTCTCCAGGAAGGTGGTAGAGGCAGTTTACCAGTTGCAAGATTTCGTAGCTGGCGGCCTCGTCTCGGGCACCGACCGATAGTGAATCGTAGGTGGTCCGCAGGACGGCCAAGACCCGAGAATCGCCAATTGCGGCGAGCGCCAGATAGGGCAGGCGCGTCTGTGATGATCGGCTCCGGTCAACCAGAATGCCGAGAATGTCGTGGCCATTAGCTTGTTTGACGCCGAACATCGCCAAGTCCTCTGCTGCCTGAAGTCCCAAGTCGCCGTAAGGTGAGCACTCGGGCGCCGTGAGCAGCGGTGTGCAAGCAGAAACGACTCGCGGCCTGAGCGGGCTGTCCCGAAGCGACTGGAAGTACCCGGCCGTGTTCGGACCTGCCCAGTGAAGTAGGTCGATTCTGTTGTAGACGAGACAACGAAGGGCGCCGGAGATCTCTCCGCACGCTCGAGGATCGCCGGCAAACGAGCGGCCGTTCCAGTACTCGAGTCTGGACAGGAGGCGTGACTCACCTTCGGTGCACTCGCCGGACCAGGCCGGCATGAGGCCTGAAAGGGCGAGCATCAGAAGTGTCGCAAGCAGTCCTCTGGCAGTCATGGTCTGCTCCTTGTAGCCCTAACTATAAGTCTACAGACCTGCGTATCCGGATACGTGGGCCGCGCCTTCAGCATATCAACGACGCGCGCCAGCCCAGGCGACGCCCAAGCGACGGTTGCGCCGCGACTTCGCCGTCGTCTGCGTATCGGGATATGCTGCGGCTCACCCTCGTATCTGGATATGCGGGCGCGAGCGACCGACCCATCGAACTACCTCTTCACGACCTGTCCCCAGGACCGGGTCCGTTCAGGAATTGGCGGCGCGGTTGGCTGATGGCAAGTATGGCGACCCCGCCCAAACCCAGGCAAGCGTCATTCGCCGTCTCCGCGGATGCACCGGCGCGGCGCCGACCAGCATCGCCCCGGGCCCACCGCCGGACCGCCACGACCGCCGCCGGCCCCGGAGACGTTGTGCCCATCCCTTACGGACACGCGTCCGCATTCTGCTCCAGAATGGAATGGGATTGTCGGCTCACGAAACGCCACGCGGCGCCTTGGCTCCTCGGACCGGCGACCGGCCCCCGACCGCGGTGACAACTCGACCTGGAGGCACGCATGCGACTACGCGGACTCCACCTGCTCACGACGTACCGGTGCACGTACCAGTGCGACCACTGCTTCGTCTGGGGCAGCCCGAGCCAAACCGGCACGATGCGCTGGGCGGACATCGAGAATATCCTCGATCAGGCACGGCAGGTGCCCTCGATCGAATGGATCTACTTCGAAGGCGGCGAGCCGTTCCTCTACTACGCGACTCTCCTGCGCGCGATCGAGGAAGCGTCGGCACACTTCCGGGTCGGTCTCGTCACCAACGCGTACTGGGCAACGAGCGTGGAGGATGCTCGGGAATGGCTGCGTCCGATGGCGGGCCGGATCGAGGATCTATCGGTGAGCCGCGATGGCTACCATGGCGACGATGCGAACCCGCGGCACGCGATGGCAGCGGCCGATGCTCTGGGAATCCCGGTGGGATCCATCGCGATCGCTCCGCCGGAGCTGCGGTCCGAGACTTCGCGCGGGAAACTTCCCAACGACATGTCGGGGGTGTGCTTTCGGGGCCGCGCCGCTGAGGTCCTGACGTCGCGCGCCCCGCAATCTCCCTGGGAGAGCTTTGGGGAGTGTCCCTACGAGAACCTTCGCGCACCCTCCCGCGTGCATGTCGACCCGCTGGGATTCGTCCATGTCTGCCAGGGCATCAGCATGGGGAACCTCTTTCAGACGCCGCTCCGCGAGCTCTGCGACTCGTATGACCCGGAGACGCACCCGATCGTCGGTCCGCTGCTCCGGGGCGGGTCGGCCGAGCTCGCTCGAACGAACGGACTGTCGCCACAGGCGGCGTACGCCGACGCCTGCCACCTCTGCTATCGGACGCGCGTCGCGCTGCGGGATAGGTTCCCGAAGGACCTGGCTCCCGATCAGGCCTACGGAGTGGTGTCGCGCTGAGATCCGCCATCGCTCCGACGAAGCCGACGGGCGACACGTCCAGATTCACGACCATGCGCTTCCTATAGGAGCGCGTGCACGCCCAGGCGGAACGACGACTCGATGCGGCGGTCGGCGCCGACCGGCATCTCGAACGCCGGCGTCCAGAGCAGTCCCAGGAACGGCACACCCATTTCCAAACCCACCGTGGGGAAGCTCCGCTGCGTAGCCCCGGATTCCAGGACGGCCTGACCGGAGACGAAGACCCGAGCCGAGCTGGCCCGGCCCCAGCTCCGGCCGAGGCCGATCCTATAGAGAAGCTCGCGATCGGCATGGGCGTCGACGGGATACACGGCGTGATCGTGGTGTCCCCCGGTCTCATCGCGGTTGCCGTCGCCGGAGTCGTCGTGGTCCGGATCGTCATCGGCCGGGTCGTCATCGGCCGGCACGTCGTGATCGGGATCCTCCGGGTGTTCGGGATGCACACCGGCCGTGTCGATCCCACGCCGGCCCGCCGCCGACAGCTCGCCCACGCTCCCTGATCCGAGGGCTTCGTCGTGCTCCTCCGATCCGTGCGCGTGGCTTCCGCCGACGCTGGTCCGATAGCCGATCGTCGCACTCACGTTCCACGAATCCTTCGCCTGCTCGAGCCCGACGAAAGGAATGAGCTCCGTGTGAGCCTCCCCGATGGCTGCGGCAGCCAACGGGAGATCGATCTCCAAGCCCGTGCTGAGCCCGAGGGAGGGCAGCACGACTGCCTGTCCATAGAGACGGGGGCTCGCGAGACCATCGACCTCGGCCAGCCCGTCCCGGTGGAGCTGCACCCATGGCAGGACGGCGCCGGCGCTGTACCACGACCCGAACAGATCGGCTCGTGGGGACACCATCGTGTAGTGCCCGCGCGCACCGGGAAGATCGAAGCGCACGTGCTCGACGTCACTCGAAAACGTCACCACGGGACCGCTCCCGCCCAGGTACGGCAGCAGATGATGCGCCATCCCACGACAAGCGATCGAATGTTCCGACGTCGCAACCAGAAGACATAAGGCGGGCAGCACACTCGTCGCGACACGAGGGCAAGCTCCACCAATCCAGGGACGGAATCGCGGTGCCAAGTGATCCTCCTTCATGGGTAGAGCCGATACACGCGGAAGAACCCCGCTTCGATTGGCAGGATGTCCATCCGGGTGAAGCCGGCCTCCTTGGCGTAACGTTCGAGCGTCGCGGGCCGCATCACGGTGCCGGTGCCTGCCGACGCGTGTCCATGGAGCCCGACCGGAAGGCAGTGCAGGATGCTCCATCCATACATCAGGCCGTCGAGCTCGCCCTCGTCTCCTAGAAAGCTGCGGGCGACGCGCTCGTCGATCACGAGCGCCGTTCCACCGGGCTTGAGCAATCGATGCATGGTGGCGAGCGCGCTCACGGGATCGGCCATGTCGTGGATGCACTCGAACGCGGTCACCAGGTCGTACTGCCCCTCCGCGTCCGCGCTGCCGGCATCCGCGACGCGGAACTCCAGGCGATCGGCTGCCGCCCCTCCGCCGTGGGACAACGCGTTCGACCGCGCGAGGGCGATCGAGGGTGCGTCCGTGTCCAATCCGTGGACCGTCGCCTCCGGATAGTGCGCGGCCATCGCGATCGTCGACCAACCCACTCCGCAGCCGAGATCGGCGATCGTCGCACCGGGACGACGCAATCGCCGTTCCAGATCGGGCATGCTCGCGAGCCAGACGGGGCCGAGCTGATTGAGGAACGTGCTGCGGTTGATCCGCCCCTGTCCCTCGACCGTATCGATCCCGTAGTCGGCGTACGGCACTCCCGCCCCACTCCGATACGCGTCGACCAGAGACGGCAGCGGCTTGACGACTCCGGCCAGGAGCTGCGCGAGCGGCGCGAGGTAGTGCACGCTCTCGGGATTCGCCAACACGTCCTCGTGCCCCGGTGGAATCGAGTACCGACGGTGGACGGCATCCGCGCGGGGATCGTCCACCGCCAACAGACCGGCGACCGCCTGGTGCTCGAGCCACTCCCGGATGTACCGCTCGGCCGTACCGGTGCGACGCGCGAGCTGCAGGGAGCTGAGCGGACCGTCCTGGGCCAGCACCTCGTACAGGCCGAGCCGGTCGCCCAAGTAGATCGAGAACATCTCCATAGCGCCGGTCGTCGCAGCGAGGATCTTCTCCGAAAGCGCGTCCCGGCGGGCCCGCGTAGCCGCCGGATCGTCCTGCATCATTGTTCGGGCGTCAGACATATCCGCTCCCTTCGTTTCCGGCCGCATGGTGATGGCGTCGAGTCCCGGGACCGATCCGTCGATTCCCGGGACCGATTCAAGGTCCAAGGCGACGCGATCGCGCTCGTTCACTCAGAATCGCGAGGATTCGAGGGTGATGTCGCTCCAGGTCCAGGCCGTCTCGAAACGCTCGTGCGTCGCGGCAGCGTCCTGATCCCGACCTTGCTCGCGCAGACTCGCTTCCAGTCCGTACAGCGACCAACCGTTCTCGGGATACTCCTCGAGGTCCTTCCGATAGACCGTCTCCGCCTCGGCCGGCCGCGCCGCCGCCAGCAAAGCGACACCCAACGACTGCCGCACCGGATAGTGGAAGCTGGGCGGCTCGTCGTACGCCAACTGGTCCTGCAGCGCCACGGCCTCCCGCAACCCTTCGACGGCCGCATCGACATCTCCGCGCGCCATGGCGAGCTCGCCGCGGAGCGTCTGCGCCCCGACCTGGAGAACAGAGGCGAAGCTGTTGATCTCCCAAATCTTCAGCCGAGCCATGAGAGGACTGGCGGCGATCTCGTCCACGCGAGCCAGCTCCTGCTCGGCCTCTTGGAACTTGCCTGTGCGCGCGAACGCCATGCCACGCGCGTAGTGCCAGACCCCGTTCGGATACGGCAGGTAGTCGGGCGGTGCCGGGATGTCCAGGATCCGCTGCCATTCACCGAACCGCACGTAGGCGAAGAGCGGAGTGACCCAGTAGTGCTGCAGCGTCTCGAGCCCCGGCACGAGCATCATCTCCTCGTTCGTCTGTTCCGCCAGCTCTTCCGCCGCGGAGATCGCGAGCGCCTTGTTCCCCTCCAACGTCGCGCACGCCCACAGGAAGTGCATGTTGTGCGGAACGTACGCGAGCGGATAGATCCCCTGCTGCCGGCACTGCGTCACGTAGGTATCGTCGCTCTGCACGGCACGTTGGTTCGCGAGCACCCCCTCGTGATAGTCGCCAACCCTGATGTAGATATGCGACGGCATGTGGACCATGTGCCCCGCCCCGGGAATCATCGCCTCCAACCGGCGCGCCGAAGCGACACCCAGCTCGGGGCGCCCGTACTCCACCGCATGGATGTAGAGGTGATTCGCGAGAGGATTGCCGGGATCGATCGCGAGGGCAGCGTCGAGCAGCGCCAGAAACTCTTTGGTCGCCGGGTACGGCTCGAGGTCCTTCGTCCAGTAGTCCCATGGCGACAGATCCATCATCGATTCGGCACACAGAGCGGCGATGTCTGCATCATCGGAGAATGCGCGGGCAGCCTTTTGCATCGCGGCCGCATAGGCTTCGTCGAAGGTGCGACGATCCTCGACCGGTTCCGCGGGATAGCGCTCGGCCAAAGCCTCGATCAGCGCACGCTCCCGCGGGGTAACACGATCGGCCAGCTGCAACGCCCGTTGTGCCTCGGCGTACGCCTCCGGGACGCTCTCGTCATCCATCGGCGCGTTGATGTTCGGTCCCAGGACCAACGCGACACCCCAATGCGCCATCGCGCAATCGGGATCGACTTTGGCCGCATTGCGGAAGCTGCGCGCGGCCTCCTGGTGATTGAACGAATAGGCCAGGATCATTCCCTGGTCGAACAGCCGCTGCGCGAGCGGCTTCGTGGTGGTCACGGCATAGTGATGCTCGCCGAGGCCTTCGAGGAGGGGCGCCTTGCCCAGATCCGGTCCGCCATTGGGTCTCACGGCGCATCCAGCGAGAAGCACCACCGTGAGCGTGGTCACGAAGTCGAGGAAGAAGCGGTTCATGGTCATCGTGCTCCAAGTTGGGGTATCGTGTTTCATCCGGACTCATGGGGCGGTCTTTCCGCCGTTCATGGGGGCAATGCGGAATTCCGCCGGCTGGGGTGACACGCGCTTTTCAGTTTTTTCCCCAGAATCGATCCAACGGCGGACCTTGGCGTGTAAATATCTGCTGGATAACACCTTGGAAGACGTGACCAGACTCTTGCACGAGCTTCGGGACGGTAGCCGGACCGCGCTCGACCAGATCTTTCCCCAGGTCTATGCCGAGCTTCGCGCGATCGCGCAGCGCGAATTGGGACGGGAGCATCAGCGACGGACGATCGAAGCAACCGCGCTCGTCCACGAGGCGTACTGCAAGCTCGTGGACCAGGCGAAGGTCGATTGGCAGGATCGGAATCACTTCTTTGCCGTCGCGGCACGTGCGATGCGACAGGCCCTGGTCGATGCGGCGCGGGAGCGACTCGCGCAAAAGCGCGGGGGTGATTGGGAACGGGTCACGTTCAGCGGGGTCGGTCCCGGCTTCGAGATCCCGTTGCGTGAGCTGGTCGCGTTGGATCGGGCGCTCGATCGACTGGAGCAGATGGAGCCACGCCTGCGGCAGGTCGTCGAGCTGCGCTACTTCGCCGGGCTGACCGCGGAGGAGACGGCCTCGGTTCTGGAAGTGACCGAACGCACGGTGCAACGGGATTGGATCAAGGCTCGCGCCTGGCTCTACAAGGAGATCTATCCCGAGCCGGCGCCCTGACGCGGTTCGGTGGAGGCATGGTGTCGCGCGACCGATGGAACGAGATCGAATCTCTCTTCGATGCCGCCCTCGAGATCGATCGGGACGAGCGCACGGCATGGCTCGAGCGCGCAGCCGTCGATCCGGAGCTCCGTCGCGAAGTCGCGCAGATGCTGCAAGCCCACGAGCGGGCGGCCGGAATCCTGGAGCACGACATCTCGCTCGTTGGCACGAGTCGATCGACGGGACCCGATCTCGCCGTCGGAAGCACCGAACCGGAAGAAGTGGCACGCGCCGCTGCTGCCGAGTCGTCGCAGGACGTGGTTCCGGGCATGATCGGCCCGTATCGCGTCGAGCGGGAGCTGGGTCGGGGCGGGATGGGCATCGTCTACCTGGCCCGCGACGAACGTCTCGGCCGACCGGTCGCGCTCAAGCTCCTGGCCGGACATCTCGGGAACGACGCCGGCGCGCGGGCGCGGTTCCAGGCGGAAGCGCGGGCAGCATCCGCGCTCGATCATCCGAACATCTGCACCATCTATGACGTGGGACGGTCCGCGGACGGTCGCGACTACCTCGCGATGGCCTACTACGACGGGGAGACGCTGGCGGCCCGCCTCACCCGGGGGCGGACCACACCCGACGAGATCGTGCGCATCCTCCTCGGTGTCGCGCACGGACTGGCGGCGGCTCACGCGCGCGGCGTCGTCCATCGCGACATCAAGCCGTCCAACATCATGCTCGGAAGCGGCGGTGAGACCAAGATCCTCGACTTCGGGGTCGCGAAGCTGGAGAGCGCGGCCGATCTCACCCAACCCGGAGTCCCGGTCGGCACGGTCGCCTACATGTCGCCGGAGCTGGCCCGCGGGGAGAAGGCCGGTGCGCCGGCTGACCTTTGGGCGCTGGGCATCGTCATGTACGAGAGCCTGGCGGGAACCCGCCCGTTCACCGGCGAGCATCTCCCGGGAGTGCTGCGCGCCATCGCGGAGTCGCCGTTGCCTCCTCTCACGGATCCCACGATTCCCGGCGATCTGATCGCGCTCGTGAGCGATCTCCTTCGCAAGGATCCGGACAATCGAATCGATGCGCCGACGTTGATCGCGAGGTTCCATCGGCTGTTGGGCACGGACTCGACGGCAGGGTATGGACTGGCCGCCGTTCCACCCGCAATCGACATCCGGGGGGTTGGCGGTACACACGGGGCCGCACTCCCGTCCGACCTCGCCGCGGGCCCGTCCGTTTCGCGAGTGGGACTCCTCCCACGTTCGCTTCAGCTTCCCGAGACGCTCACCCGCTTCTTCGGACGCGAGCGCGAGCTGGAGGCGGCACGGACGATCCTGCACGCGGCGCGACTCCTGACGCTCACCGGCCCCGCCGGTACGGGCAAGACGCGCCTCAGCCTGGAGATCGCCCAATCGATGGCGGCGGACTTCCCCGACGGAATCTTCTTTGTTCCACTCGCGACCATCACGGATCCGATGCTGGTCCCTTCGGCGATCGCCCGCACGCTGATGCCGGAGACGATCCTTGCCGCCGATCCGCTGGATTCGGTTCGTCGCTTCCTGGAGCCGCGCACCGCGCTGCTCATCCTCGACAACTTCGAGCAGGTCGTCTCGTCCGCTCCCAACATCTCGCAGATCCTCCT
>JAGQHR010000766.1 GCA_020431745.1 Candidatus Eiseniibacteriota bacterium | reverse complement strand
TGGGGGAGGAAGGGCGTCTCGTCATTCCGACCGGGGGCCGCTCCCGTCAGGAGATCCAGATCTGCGATCGTGACGGCCCGGGTCGGATTCGAGTCACAGAGAGCATCGGCTACTCGTTCGTTCCCCTGATCGGGGAAGAGGGGTGGGAAGGGGACTAGACCCCCGTCGAGCCCGCATCTTTGGGGACTGGACAGAGCCTTCCGCGGCTGATATATTTCGATCTTTACGGCTACAAAGGCGCCTGCGTCCCAAGGACTTGCGGGCGCCGTTGTGTGACCGTGAGCAAGCTTGGGTCGGGGCGTAGCGCAGCCTGGTAGCGCACCTCGTTCGGGACGAGGGAGTCGGAGGTTCAAATCCTCTCGCCCCGACCATTACTTCCTTCCCGATTCCGGCCCGCCGAGGTCAGTCCGGTGACGGCCACGAGGCAG
Organism: Candidatus Eiseniibacteriota bacterium; assembly: GCA_020431745.1. GTDB lineage: Bacteria > Eisenbacteria > RBG-16-71-46 > CAIMUX01 > CAIMUX01 > JAGQHR01. The sequence goes on along the minus strand of JAGQHR010000766.1, from coordinate 1,988 downwards.
CACGTGAGCTCCGATCTGTCCCAGCGTGTCCGCTCCGTCATCCGCAACGTGCCCGATTTCCCCAAGCCGGGGATCCTCTTCCGCGACATCACGACGCTGCTCCTTCGCCCGGATCTGATGCAGGAGAGCCTCGAGGAAATGTGGCGACCCTTCGACGGCCAGGTCGACATCATCGCCGGCATCGAGTCGCGTGGATTCCTGCTGGGTGCCGCGCTCTCCGTCACCAAGGGACTTCCGTTCGTCCCGCTGCGCAAGCCGGGAAAGCTGCCCGCCGAGACGATTCGTGAGAGCTACACGCTCGAGTATGGGACGGACGCGTTGGAAATGCACCGCGATGCGGTGTCCGCCGGCTCCCGCGTTCTCATCGTCGACGACCTGCTCGCGACGGGCGGCACGGCGGCGGCGGCGGCACGTCTCGTCGAGCACGTCGGCGGCCGCGTCGTCGGACTCTCGTTCCTCATCGAGTTGGTGGGATTGGGCGGGCGTGATCGCCTGGGCGACGCCAGCGTCCACGTCCTCCTCGCCTACGACGAAGCCTAGCTTCCTCCGGAGGCCTCCTTGCCCTTGACCGTGGAGCCGTCGGGTTGCGACGGGCTCGCGCACGACTACCGGAACGCGTCCATGCGAATCGGCCTGCGGAGCTGCACGTAGAGTGAATCCTCACTCGTAGGACGCTTTGATCTTTCCCCAGGACGTGGAAACGACAGGGACGGGTGGAGCTTCCCCGTAGATGCCGTGCAGGAGGTACGAGTCCACGGGGTCGAAGTCGGTGGATTCGAAACCGTATACAACCAAGAAGTAGTGCCCCGCGGGTCCGATTCCGGTGATGACCTCATCCTGATTCGCTGGATTCTCCGCCGTCGCTACGAGATCCAGCTGCCCCTGTGCATTGCGGAAGTAGAGCTGCATGTCGTAGTCGACATCCACCGGCAGGGACGTCAGCTCGATAGTGATCCGTTGTTCCGGATCGGCGTGTTCGAAGTGGTACCAATCGATGTCCGTGGGTGTGGAGATCCAGGACTCGAGGGTGACGTCGTTCGGTAGCTCGGTCGCTTGGGTCGGGTCGTCGTTTGGCTCGTAGGAGTCCGTCGCGATGGCGGGCTTTCCAAGACAGAACGTGGCGAGCGCTGCAACGAGAAGAAACTGAGGGCGATGTTGGCTGGTCATGGACTCGACCTCCTGCGGGTTGTCTGGTGGGACGCGGCTAGGGTAGGCAGCCTTCGGGATGCCGAAGGCCCCACGATGCCCGATTCTACCAAATGCAACTCACCCTTCCGCCAAGGCGCCATGCCGGGCTCTTCCGGGCACGACTCACGGCAGAAGGGAGATCTCGGTCCTTGGCGCGCGAACGCCGGTGGCTCGGTGGAGCTACGACGGCCCGGAGGCTGACCGCGCGGCCGAGCCCCTCGGGTGGAGGTCCGCGCCAGCGGTGCCCGTCGGATCGCCTGGCCAGCCGGGAGGCGAAGCCGGTGTGTTTGGAACGTTACCGACTCGATTCCGCTCCAAACGGGTCACGGGCATGAACAACGGGTTCTTTCGAACTTGAGCAAATGCCCGTAAGTATGGAGAATCAGGTCCCCTATAAGCAGGCATCGAGGTGCCCCCGTAGCTCAGGTGGATAGAGCGACGGTTTCCTAAACCGTAGGTCGCGCGTTCGAGCCGCGCCGGGGGCACGTCCCTTCGATCGACGACCACCCAACGCAACCCATCCCGGGAAAGGACTCCCGCCGGTATCCTGTGGCCATGGAGAAGAAGCCCCGCCAACGCCGGTTGCCGCTGCCGATGCATCGGCGTCCCGAAGACCAGACCGAGCCACAGGTGCGCGACGCGCGTCCCGATCTCGCCGGCTCCGACTGGCGGGAGAAGGTGGAAGCGAAGCTGCAGTTGCTTCCCAAGCAGCCCGGGGTCTATCTGCTGCGGGACCGTCACGGCCGGGTCCTCTACGTCGGCAAGGCGAAGAGCCTCCACAGCCGGGTCCGCAACTACTT